>DASYBH010000184.1:0-4934 GCA_036500885.1 Candidatus Dormiibacterota bacterium | reverse complement strand
GGGGCCAACCTCAAGGGCGTCGGGGACCTGGTCCGGCACCCGTACACGGACCGGGGCAGCCCGATGGGCTACGCCCGCCTCGATCCCGGCAAGCCCACGATCGCCGCCGTCAACGGCTACTGCTTCGCCGGCGGCATGGAGCTGGCGGCGTGGTGCGACTTCCGGATCGCGGCCGAGCACGCCGAGTTCGGCGCCCTCAACCGCCGCTGGGGCATCCCCTTCACGGACGGCGGGACGCAGCGGTTCTCGCGGATCGTCGGCCAGGGCAACGCGCTCTGGCTGATGGAGACGGGGATCCGGATCGACGTCCACCGCGCCCTGGCGATCGGCTTCGTCCAGGAGGTGGTCGCGACGGGACGTGCGCTGCCGAGGGCGCTGGAGCTGGCCGAGCACATCGCCGGCTACCCGCAGGCGAGCATCCGCGCCGAGCGCCGGGCGACCCTGGCCACGTTCGGCATGGACCTCGACGAGGGGCTGCTCCTGGAGGCCGAACTGGGCCGGCCGGCGTACTCAGACCCGGAGATGTGGAGCCGGCTCGAGCGGTTCGCCGCCGGTCAGCGACCGGCGTCTCCCACGCTCGAGCGTCCCTGAGCTCCCGACCGTCAGGTGGCGGCGTTCGGAGCCAGGCCAAGGGCCCACTGGTCACGAACCGACCCCGAGCACGATGGGGGCCTGCCCCCTTGCCTCTGACGGCATCACACCGTGACCGGCCGGCATTCCTCCAGCACCCTGCGGGCTGACTCGGCGTCTCCCGGGCGCGTCACCAGCACGCGCACGATCGCGAGGTCGAGGCCTTCCGCCAGCCGCTCGAACTGCGGCCGCACCTGCCCCGGCGCGCCCGCCGCCCCCGAGACGGCCAGCAGCGCTTCGCTGGGCTCGCCGCCGTCCGACTCCAGCCGGCGCAGCTCCTCCGCGAAGCCCATCCGCTCGAAGTGGCGGCGGTAGGCGACCGGGCCCAGCGCGTACTGCAGCGCCGCCTGGCCCAGGGTGGCGCGGGCCGCGGCCGGGTCCGGATCGACGCTGGTGCGGATGTACGCCGCGACGACCGGCGCCTGGCGCCCCGCCGCGGCGGCCGCCTGCTCCAGCCTGGCGCGCGACCACGCCACCCACTCCGCCGAGCACCAGTTGAGCAGCACCCCGTCGCCCAGCTCGCCGGTCAGGCGCAGCATCAGGGGCCCCAGCGCCGCCACGTAGAGGGGCAGGCCGGGCGGCAGCAGGGCGCGGAGCTCCGTGAGATAGGTCCGCATCCCCTCCGCCGCCCGCGCCATCTGCCCGCTGCCCACGCCCAGGACGAAGCGGCCGCCCGTTCCATCCCAGGCGCGCGTCGCCTGCTCCGCGTAGAAGGCCGGGGGCTGCGCGGACGCGGGCACGACCGAGATGCCGGTCGACAGGCCCGACGCCCGATGCCACCGGATGCACCGGTCGAAGGCCGCGGCGTCGGGTCCGGACGGGGTCCAGGCCGATTCGTAGCCGAGCCGGGCGCCGAGCTCCACGAGCCGAAGCTCGTCGGCCTCCGAGAGGGCCTGACGGGGATCGATGCTGAAGGCGAGTCGCATGGCAGACGACGGTACGCCAGCCGCCCTCCACTCGGTCCTCGACGTCTCCGGCAGCGCGAGCTCTTGCGCGCGACATCCAGGTCAGTAAGCTGACGGGTGTGGCCAGGCGGAGCCCGGTCAGGGACGCGCTGGGTCTGCTGATGCAGCGGCCAGACCATCGCGCGTGGTCGATCGAGGAGCTGCTGACCGAGGTGCTCCGGACGGGGCATCGCACGAACCCGTCGAGCATCCTCCGCGCCATCGTCGCGATGGAGCGAGCGGGCGCGGTGCAGCGCGTCGACCTGGGCGACGGCCTCCAGCGCTACGAGGCCACGGGCGAGCACCACGAGCACATCCAGTGCCAGCGGTGCGGCAGCGTGGCGGAGATCGGGGGCTGCCTGCTCCCGGACACCGCCTCGCGCGTGCGGCAGCTGACAGGCTTCGAGGTGACCGAGCACCGGCTGGTGCTGCAGGGCCTGTGCCGCGAGTGCCAGGAGCACCGCCGGGCGGAGCTGGAGCAGCGCCTGGCCGACCTCCGCTGAGGCGGAGGGGTCGAGCCGTTGGAGCTGTGGGCCCGGGCTCTCAGGCGGTGTGGGCGGTTCCGGCCGCGGGCCGGGTGCGCCGGGCCGTCGCCCGGCAGAGCCGGCAGACGCCGGCGAAGACGACCTGGTGGCTGCTCACGACGTACCCGGTCCGGCGCTGGATCTGGGACACGACGCCCTCCACCACGCAGCCGGGCACCTCGGCGACCGTGCCGCACACCGTGCAGCGAATGTGCTCGTGGTGCTCCCGCCTCGTCTCGTAGCGGGCCTTGCCGTCGCCCAGATCGACCTGGTCCACGTGGCCGGCCCGCTCCAGCGCCTGCATGGCGCGGAAGACGGTGGAGAAGTCGGCTCCGGGAACGTCGCGACGCACCGCCTCCAGCAGTTCGTCGAGGGCCCACGCGTGGCGGTCCTCAGCCGCGATGACCGCCTTGACGGCATCCGTAACGGGACTTGGACGTGGCACGACCTGAGTCTACTGAGCGGCTGCCGTCAGGAGGACACCCATCTTCAGCGTCCCGGCCAGCGCCCTGCCGGGGCTGAGGGGGTCGCCCCGGGCGACCCCCAACGTCTCCCCCGCCGGATGTCACGGGCGGTCGGGATCAGTGCTCGTCCCAGTGACCGTCGTGGAAGGCGTGCCGGTGGCCGTCGTGGACGTAGTCCACGTGGTCGCCGTGCTGCACGGACTCATGCCCGCAGCCCTCCCCGTGCTGGTGCGCGTGCTCCTCGTGCACGATGTGACCCGCGAACGCGCACTCGTCCCAATGGCCGGCGTGCGATCGGTGGGCGTGGCCGTCGTGGAGGTAGTCGACGTGGTCCCCGTGCTGGACCTCGACGTGCCCGCATCCCGGGCCGTGCGCGTGCGGATGATCCTGGTGAACGGTGTGCTCAGTGGTCATGGTCGCGATTTTAGGCTAGGATTGCGCACATGCGCAATCCTGAACTCAGCTTGCGCAAGGAGGGTTCTGAAGCCGCCTTGCGCAAGCCGGCGGCGGCGGCAGAGGCCGCCTCCGCCGGTCTCCGGCCCGACGAGGTCCGGCGCGCGGCTGGCGCCGTGGCCAGCCGGGAGACGTACGGCGCGCTCGCGGACCTGTTCGAAGCCCTCTCCGACCCGACTCGCGCGAGCATCGTGCACCTCCTCCTCGATCACGAGCTCTGCACCGCCGACGTCGCCCTGGTGCTGGGCCTCAAACCGCCCGCCGCGTCGCAGCACCTGCGCCTCCTGCGCGTGCGACGGCTGGTCCGGACCCGGCGCGACGGCCGCCTCGTCCTCTACCACCTGGACGACGCGCACGTAGCACAGATCGTCGCGCTGGGCCTCGCCCACGTCCTGACGGGATAGCACCCCGGCGCCTTCCGCGAGGTGCTCACTACCGGCGGCCAGTTGTCGCGCGGACGCGCCACAACGTGGCAAAATGCTCGCCAGAAGTGTTCGAGGGGGGAACGAAAGGTCCATTGGGTGGCCACGCGGCCATCAAGGGGTGCCTCGCGTCGCTGGTCGCGACCGTCGTCACCGCCTGCGGCCTGCCGCACAGCGCGCAGCCGAGCGCCCACGTGTCCCGTACCCCTACCCCGAGCTCGACCGCCACGGTCCAGCAGTCCCTGGCCGACTGGCAGAGCCGCGGCGCCACCGAGGTGCCGCCGGCGGGGCTCCGGCAGGTCAACCTGGGCTCGATCCAGGTCGTCAACCAGACGAGCGGGGCCGTGAGCGACGCCGACGCGCGCGCCTGGGCGGAGGCGTTCATGCGCGGCTATGGCTACCTGCAGTGGGCGGTCAGCCGCGGCCAGGACCAGTTCCTGATCCGCGGCGGCCTCAGCGACGCCCCGCTGTCCGTCCTGAGGCCCAACCTGAACGACATCCTGGCCGGGCGGAAGGCGAACGGCCACGTCGAGTACACCCCCCAGGTGTTCCGGCGGCTCGTCGTCCGGGCGGTACCGCAGAGCCTGCAGCCAGTCTTCGCCGGCCAGCAGTTCGTCACCACCCCGTACGCCATCTACCTCGACGCCGTCGGGCCCGCCGCGACCACGCTGGTGGACGCGGCCGGCAAGCGTACCGTGACAGCCTCGGTCCCGGCCGGCGCGCCCGACTTCGAGCTCGTCGGCGGCCAGATCAACCACGACGCGCTGATGGGCGACGTCTGGAAGCTGGACTCGGACTTCAACTGCCTCGCGCCGTCGGCACGGCAGGGAGTAGCGCCACTGTGCAATCCATGACGACACGCTGGAACCGGTTGCGGGCCCCGAGGGTCTGCGCGCCGCTGCTGGCCGCGATCGCGCTCGCCGCGTACGCGACGCCGGCGCAGGCGTTGGGAGGAGGCGGGCAGGGCGTCAGCCTGCAGTGCCAGCCCGGCAATCCGTCAGTCGTCACGACGTACGCGACCCCGGTGACCGTCACCGGCAGCGGCACCCTGGACTGCCCCGCCCCGGGCACCACCGCGCCCGGCGGGTTCGGGCCGCCCGGTAAGCCGCCCACCTTCACCCCGCCGAATGCTGGGGACCCGTGCACCTTCGTGTACCCTGCGCCAACCCGCTTCAAGTGGGTCCCCGGCTCCGGCGCGATGTTCCTGACCGAGAGCCCGGCCAACCTGGCGACCAACGATGCGTCGACCACCACCTTCACGCCAGATACCTGGAGGGGCGCCAACCTCGGGGTCTCGACGGTCAACCAGCCGTTCCCGGCGAACTGGACCTCGGGCGATGCGTGGTACAGCATGGCGGGCACGACCGACTACTTCCTGACCTTTACGTTCAAGGGCACCTGGACCCAGACGCCGGGCGGCCTGCACTGCATCGGGAACAGCGGATGGTCAACCCGCTGCTCGGGCACGAGCCTCAGCGTGCCCTGCTTCGACACCCA
>DASYBH010000183.1:0-8866 GCA_036500885.1 Candidatus Dormiibacterota bacterium | reverse complement strand
CGGCCGATGCCGAGCTGCGCGCGAGGCTGGAACCGGCGACGGGTCGCCTGGAGAACGGGCTCTGGGACTTTCGGGTGGATCCGGCGGTCGCGCCCGCCATCGTCGATCAGCTCAACAGCCCGCCCGACGGCTGGTGGGCCTGCCTGGAGCAAATCGGCGTACCCACCCTGCTGCTGCGCGGCGCGGACAGCAAGGCGGTCACGCCAGAGAGCGCGCGGAGGCTCCAGGCGGCGATGCCGGACTGCACGGTCGTCGAGGTGCCCGGCGCGGGTCACACGATCCACCAGGACAACCTCGACGGCTTCCTGGCCGCCATCGACGGCTTCCTGCGACCCTGACGGAACCGTCTGCTCGGCGGGGTGACGTGCCACGCGAGGCGGCCTCGCCTCGCCGCTCGCCAACCGTGTTGACACCACCGGGCGCGCGGCGGGCGTTCATCGGGTAGTGATCGATCACACCGCGCTGCTGGACAGGGCCAGGAGTGGCGACGTCACGGCCTTCGAAATGCTGCTCGAGCCGCTCGTGGAGCCGGCCTGCCAGCTCGCGTACGCGATCCTGCGGGACTGGCAGGAGGCGGAAGATGCCACTCAGGAGGCGGCCCTGAAGGCATGGAGGGCGGTCGCGCGGCTCCGGGACGGCACGACATCGCTCCGACCCTGGTACCTGACCATCGTCGCCAACGAGGCACGCTCCCGGCGCCGCGGCCGGTGGTGGTCGGTCATCCGGATTGCCGAGCCGCGGGCCGGCGCGTCGGAGGCCGGACCCGAGGACCAGGCGTCGCTGCGCATGGACCTGGACCGGGCGATGCGCCGGCTCGGCGAGACGGACAGGCTGATCCTGACCCTGCACTTCTACCTCGACATGCCGCTCGACGAGGTGGGGAAGGTGCTGAGGCTCTCGCCGCCCGCGGTGAAGTCGCGACTGTATCGCGCTGCCCGCAGCCTGCGGCCGGCCCTGCGCCAGCGGGAGACGGCGTGATGGAGAACGACATGCGCGAAGAACTCGTCGACCACTTCGAGCGAGACATCGGAAGGCCACCCGCCGGAGCTCGCGAGCGCATCCTGTCCGGACTTCGGGGAGCGCCCTCGCAGCGGCAGCCGCGCCGGCATCTCCAGTGGGCGGCCTGGAGCGCCGCGGTGCTGCTGGCGGTGCTCGTCGTCGGAACCCTCGTGGAGGCGCGCCAGGGGCCCGGGCGCCAGCCCGCCGCCGGACACGGCGAGGTCCCGGTGCCGCGCAGCGGCGCGGCCGTCGCCTATGACCCGCGCCGGGGCCTCCTTGTCATGTTCGGAGGCACGACGGACGGCGTGACCCCGCTCGATGACACGTGGACGTGGGACGGAACGCACTGGAGCCGGCAGCATCCGGCGGCGTCGCCTCCCCAGCGCACCGTCACCACGGAGGTCACACCGGGGCGCGGCTCCAAGCCCGTGGCCGTCCGGCCCCTGCTCATGGCGTACGACGGCGTCAGCGGGACGCTCGTGCTGTACGGCGTGCCCGGCGGCACGTGGACGTGGGACGGCCAGACCTGGCAGCCGCACGCGGGCTCGACCGCGCCGGACGGCGCCGTGGCGATGGCCTACGACCCGGCGTCGCGGGCGGTGCTCCTCTACCTGGCGTCCACCGGAGGGACCTCTCAGACATGGCGCTGGGACGGCGCGAGCTGGACGCAGCTGCGCCCGCGGACGGCGCCGGACGTCGTCCGCGGAGCAATGGCCTTCGACGGCCGGCGCCTCCTGCTCTTCGGCACCCCGTCCGGCCTGGTGCAGGGCCAGCATCTGACCGAGACGTGGGCCTGGGACGGCGGTGACTGGTCACCGCTCTCGCCCGCGGTGCGGCTGCCGTCCTCGGAACCGTACCCGGCCGCCTACGACCAGGCGGATGACCGGCTCGTGACGCTCATCGACCCGGGGGCCGCGCCGAGCGCCGAGACGTGGAGGTGGGACGGCGCGAGCTGGAGCAGGGAGCATCCGCGGCACTCGCCGCCGGCCAGGTCCGGCGCGGCGGTCTGGTACGACTCCCGGACGCGTCGGGTCGTGCTGTACGGCGGGTTCCAGCCTGGAGGGGTCGCTCTCGGCGACATGTGGGCCTGGGACGGCCGCGACTGGAATTTGCTGGAGGAGACGAAGCGATGACCGACCGAACGGCGCCACACCTGCTCACGGCCCTGGCCGTGACACTCCTGCTCGCGGGCTGCGGCTCCGTGGCCACCTCCGCGCCGTCAGCCACCGCCGCCACGCCCTCGACGGCGGTCACCCCCAGCACGACACCGACCCCGGTCCTCTCCGCCTCCCCGGGCCCGGTCGTCACCCAGCCGGCCGGGGTTGCCGCGGTTGTCGGCTCGACCGTCACGGCCGGCAATCCGCGGCTGCTGCCGGCCCACCTCCCAGCCGGAATGTCCGCCACGGTGAGGGCATCCCAGGCCACCTACACCGTCACGTACACGGACGACCTGCACACCCGGGAGATCGATCTCGCGGTGGCGGCGGGCGGGAATCCGCCGCCGTACGTCGGGAATGGCAGCACCACCTACATCCAGTTCCGAGGCGCGCGGACGAGCTACGTCGTCTACGACACCACGGCGCCCATGAGCAAGCGGTATCTGCTGTGGCTGGAACCCGGCGCCTGGTCACGGATGCCGAGCGAGTCCCCCCAGCCGGGCATCGAGTACTTCCTGGTCGCCAGCGGCCTGACGGAGCCCGAGTTCTTCCAGGTCGCGAACTCGCTGCAGCCGGTCGGTTAGCACACCGCCCCCGCAGCCGGCGCGCGGCTCCGCAATGCGCTCCGATGTGCCGGCGCCGTCGCCCCGGCTCAGTGCAGAACCCATCGACTTTAGCGAGCGGGTGAGCTGCCGGCCCCGTGCCTACACTCCGCTGTATGGGCTCGGCCGAGGAAACGCGCTTCTCGGACCGGACCGCGTGGGCGCTGAACGTCCAGGCGCCGCTCCACAGGTTCCTCCGAACCGAGACGGGGAGCGCCGCCGTCCTGGTCGCCGCCGCGCTGGTCGCGCTCGTCTGGGCGAACGCAGCCCCGAGCTCGTACCAGGGCGTCTGGAGCACGCGGCTCTCGGTGCAGATCGGTGGCTGGGGCGTGTCACAGGACCTCGTCACCTGGGTCAACAGCGGCCTGATGACGTTCTTCTTCTTCGTCGTCGGCCTCGAGGTGCGTCGCGAGGTCGACCTGGGCGAGCTGCGCGAGGGGCGGCGCGTCGCGCTGCCGCTGCTCGCCGACGCCGGCGGCATCGTCGCCTCGGTCGGGATCTTCCTGGCGCTGAACGCGGGACGCCCGTCGGCTCATGGCTGGGGTGTCGCGATGTCGACGGACACGGCCTTCGCGCTCGGGATGCTGGCGCTGCTGGGACCGCGCCTCCCCGAGCGACTCCGCAGCTTCGTGCTGACGATCGCCGTCGCGGACGACATCGTCGCGCTCGTCGTGATCGCCTCCGTCTATTCGAACCCGAGGACGCCGTCGGCGCTCGTCATCGCGGTCGGGCTCTTCGCCGCCGTCCTGGCCGTCGCCGCCCTCCAGGTCCGCCTCGGTCTCGTCTACGCGGCGCTCGGCGCGGCGGCCTGGGTCGCCCTGCTCGAGGCGGGAGTCGACCCCGTGGTCATCGGGCTGGCGATGGGGCTCATGGCCTACGCGGCCACGCCGGCGCGCGCCGACCTCGAGCGGGCGACGAGCCTCTTCCGGGGGTTCCGCGAGCAGCCGACGTCGGCCCTCGCGCGCTCGGCCCGGATCGGCCTCGACTCCGCCGTCTCGCCCAACGCACGGCTGCAGCAGACGTACCACCCCTGGACCAGCTACGTGATCGTGCCGCTCTTCGCCCTCGCGAACGCCGGCATCACGATCGACGGAAGCCTCCTGTCCCGCGCCTACAGATCCCCGATCACGCTCGGGATCGTCCTCGGCTACATGTTGGGGAAGCCGGCCGGCATCCTCGGCGCGTCCTGGCTCGTGACCCGGCTGAGCCGGGGCCGGCTGCAGCCGCCGGTCGGTTGGGCCGCGGTGGCCGGAAGCGGAACGGTCGCCGGCATCGGATTCACGGTCACCCTGCTGATCGCGACGCTCGCGTTCCAGGGCCCGCAGCTCCAGGAGGCCAAGATTGGCGTCCTGACCGCGGCGCTCGGCGCGGCGGCGCTGAGCTTCGTCGTCTTCCGTGCCACGGCGCTCCTGCCCGCGCACCTCCGGACCAGGGCGTTGCTCGGGACGTCGGACGTCATCGTGGACCTCGCCGAGCCCGTCGATTCCCGGCGGGACCACTTCCGCGGGCCCGACGAGGCCCCGGTCACCCTGGTCGAGTACGGCGATTTCGAGTGCCCGTACTGTGGACAGGCCGAGCCCGTCGTGCGTGAGCTGCTCAGGGACTCCGGTGACGTCCGCTACGTCTGGCGCCACCTGCCGCTGACCGACGTCCACCCCCGTGCGCAGCTGGCGGCCGAGGCATCCGAGGCGGCCGCGGCACAGGGCGCATTCTGGGAGATGCACGACCTGCTGCTCGCCCACCAGGACGCCCTGCGTCCCGACGAGCTTGCCGGCTATGCGGAGCAGCTGGGGCTCGACGTGGAGCGCTTCGAGAAGGACCTGCGCAAACCCGCCGGCGCCCGGCGCGTGTCTGCCGACGTCGACAGCGCCGACCTCAGCGGTGTGTCAGGCACGCCCACCTTCTTCGTCAACGGGCGCCGCCTCCACGGCGCCTACGACATCGAGTCGCTGTCGAGAGCGGTCGCAACCGCCCGCGCCCGGGCCGCGGTGGCCTCCAGGCAGGGCTCCCTCCACCCGACCGTCGGGAACCGCCACCTGTGACTCTTCCTGGTTGGGAAGCCAGCCCGCTCGGGCTGGTCTCTCACTCCTCGCGCACCGGGCGCGACTGGCGTCGCCATGTGATCCGGTAGCCTTCCGTGCACCGATGAACTCGCCTCGATACCCCCGGCCGGAGCGAGTCCCTCCGCGGCGGTCAGATGGCCAGCCTCCTGGCAGCTACCCTGGTCCCCGGCGTTCGCCGATCCGCACTGTCGCACTGGTGCTGCTCCCCTTCGTGGTCTCCGGCCTCGCGGCCGTCGGGGCGTACTTCTTCCCGGTCGCGCAGGTCATCCTGCAGCAGACCGGCCAGCAAGTCGGCAGCCGGGCCGCGCCGCAGGTGGCGGCCGGCAGCCCGTTCACGATGCTGCTGCTGGGCTCGGACGACGACGCCAAGTTCCGGGGCAACCCGCTGACGCAGTCGATGATCCTGGTGCGCGTCGACCCGACCGCCAGGGCGGTGACGATGTTCTCCATCCCGCGCGACCTGTACGTGCCGATCAGCGGCGGCGGGTCGGGCAAGATCGACCAGGCATACGAGGTGGGCGGGCCCGACGCCGCGGTCCGGACCGTCGAGAACAACCTCGACGTCCGTATCGACTACTGGGCCTGGATCGGTCTCACCGGTCTGGTGAAGCTCGTCGACCAGGTCGGTGGGATCGACCTCTCGCCGACCAACGCGGTCCTGGACGACGCCTATCCGAACGACGTCAACAGCCAGGACCCGTACGGCACGATCCGGGTGGCGGTCCTTCCCGGGCCTCAGCACATGGACGGGGCGAACGTGCTCCAGTACGTGCGCTCGCGGCACGACGACATCCGTGAGGACTTCGGCCGGTCGTTCCGGCAGCAGCAGGTCCTGATCGCGCTGCGCACCAGGGCCAAGCAGCTGAACGCGGCCGACCTGCCGGGCCTCGTCGACAGCTTCCAGGGGCGGTTCAAGACGAGCATGGGAGTGGAGCAGATGCGCGAGCTCCTGCCCGTCGCCAACCAGATCCAGCCGGCATCGATCAAGCAGGTGGTGCTGGTCGGGAACTACACCAGGAACGCCGACATCGGCGGTCAGAACGTCCTGCTGCCGAACACGAGCCTGATCCAGGCCACCGTGCACCAGACGTTCCCGGCCCGCTGACCATGTCCGTCGCTCCCGGCCGGCCGAGGCCGCTTCGAGTGCTCCTGGTCCTGGTGCTGGCGTCCGCCTTCGGCGTCGGGCTGTACGCGTGGCTGGGCACCCTGGTGAACACGGCCACGCTCGGCGGCAAGATCACGGATCCCACCCAGGCCCCGGCGCTGGTGAACCTGCCCGGCACCGTGGTGGTGGCGCAGGCCGGCAACCTCTATGCGCTGCGGGGCGGCCGGTTCACCCGCATCGCCAGTGGCGGGTGGACCCAGCCGGCCGTGACACCGGACCACCGGCACCTGGTCGCGGTCCGCCGCCAGTCCAACTTCTCGGACCTGTACGAGCTCGGAACCACGGGCGCCGTCGAGCGCCAGCTGACCAGCGACGCGTCGAACCAGGTGGACCTCAACCACTGGAGCTTCTATCCGAGCGTGTCGCCGGACGGCGCGAACGTGTACTACAGCTACGATCGGAAGTACTTCACCGGGTCGCTCCTGGTCGACCTCTCCGTGTACCGGATGGCGCTGGACGGCAGCCAGCTCCAGGCCCAGGCGTGGAGCACGCCGAACCAGGGGACCGGCGGCGACCTCCAGCCGGTCGGGCTCGCCTCGGGCGGCCTGATCTACACCAGGACCGAGATCGACGGCGCGACCAACCAGGTCTTCTCGCAGATCTGGTACCAGCGGGGGCAGCGCACCCACGGTGCCGCGCTCTCGCCAAACGGCGAGCGGTGCCAGCAGCCGGCGCTCTCTCCGAACGGGTCCCAGGTGGCGATGGTCTGCTCTGAGGTGGGGAGCGCGACCGCCAGGCTCGAGGTCGCGCCGCTGGACCTGGCCGGCGTCACGCTGGGAACGCCAACCGTGCTCGCGACCGGCCTCCCCGCGGCGCCGTCGTGGGCGCCCGACGGCAAGAGCCTCCTGTACTTCGCGCCGGCGAGCGGCCAGGAGGGCCAGACGGGCCAGTTCCAGCTCTTCACGGTCGCCGCCACCGGTGGGGCCCCCGTGCCCAGGGCGGTCACCGCGGGGGACGCATTCGACTCGACCGCCGGCCCCGTCTGGTACCCGTAGCCCATTCCCAACGTGACGGCCGTCGCGGACCCGTAGGGCTGGACGCCGCCGGTGGCGGGGCGCCGGCGAGCAGCTCCCCGAGCCCTCGGGGCCCGATTGGGAATGCCGCGCCAGCACGTCGAGCGAGTTTCAATCGTGGCCGGCGATATCATCTCCATATGGCGATGATTGCCGACCTCGCGGCGGTGCGCGCGGAGCTCGCCCCGGCCGCCGCGCTGTTCCGCTCCCTCGGCGATCCCATCCGTCTTGCGATCCTCCGCCGCCTCAGTCATGGAGAGGCTCGAGTGGTCGACCTCGTGACCGAGCTGGGGCTCTCGCAGTCCACCGTGTCCAAGCACCTGGCCTGTCTGCGCGACTGCCGGTTGGTGACCTTCCGCGCCTCCGGCCGGCAGTCCTTCTACTCGGTGGGACAGCCGTCCCTGCGCGAGCTGCTGGCCGCGGCGGAGCAGGTGCTCGAGTCCACCGGCGCCGGGGTGGCGCTCTGCCCCAACTGGGGGATCCGGGCATGAGCGCGCGGGTCGAGCCGGCCATCGTCCGACGAGACGAAGCGTGGCTTCAGCTCGCCCGCTGGACTCGCTGGCTGGCCTGGGCCAGCCTGGCGTGGATGACGGTGGAGGGAGCGGTGGGCCTCGCCGCCGGCTTCGGTTCCGGCTCGATCGCCCTCGTCGGCTGGGCGCTCTCCTCGGCGGTCGAGGGCCTGGCCAGCGTCATCGTCATCTGGCGGTTCAGCGGAGCGCGGACGCTGTCGGAGACGGCCGAGGGGCGTGCGCGGAAGGCGGTGGCGGTCAGCTTCTGGCTGCTCGCTCCGTACCTCGCGATCGAGTCGGTCCGCGACCTGCTCACCCGGCACCAGCCGCGACCGACAGTGCTCGGGATCGGGCTCACGATCAGCAGCCTGCTGCTGATGCCCGCTCTTGGCATCGCCAAGCGGCGACTCGGAGCCCGTCTCAGCTCGGGCGCCACCGCGGGCGAGGGATCGCAGAACCTGCTCTGCGCCTACCTCGCGGCGGCGGTCCTGTCAGGCCTGGTCGCCAACAGTCTGTTGGGGTGGTGGTGGCTGGACCCGATCGCCGGCCTGGCGGTGGCGGGTGTCGCGGTCAGGGAAGGCCTCGAGGCGTGGCGGGGAGAGGACTGCTGCGCCATCCCGGTGGCCGCGATCGAGCACGGCCGCGGGTGCGGTCCAGGCTGCCTGGACGCATGCTGCGCCGAGTAGGCTGACCCCAGGTGACTCCGCCTGGTCGTCGGAGGTTGCCGGTCTCGACCAGCGGCGGGCGGGAAGGCCGCCCGGCGCTCGGTCCCTATGGTCGCTTGGAAGAGGAGGCATCGTGAGCATGGCAGGCACCGGCGTCCAACTGGAGCAGGCGCCGCGAGCACCAGCGAAGCTCGCCGACGAGCAGATCGGCGTGAACGGTACCATCGCCGCCGCCCTGACCCGGTGGGTGGGCTCGATGCCGGCCCTGTACGTCGCGCTGGTGATCGTGTGCGGATGGATGGCCCTGGCGACCTGGGGGCCGCTCCGGGCCGACCCCTATCCGTTCCCCTTCCTGCTCTTCCTGAACAACGTGGTGCAGCTCGTGCTGTGCCTGGTGATCCTGGTCGGCCAGCGCGTGCTCGGCATGGCCGCCGACCGCCGAGCGCTCCAGACATACCTGAACGCCGAGGCGATCTTCGCGCAGGTGGCCGAGCTCCAGGACCACCTGGACCGGCACGACCGCGCCCTCAGCCGCGGGATCAGCCTGCTGGAGTCGAGACCGCACCCCTGGATCGAGCAGCACCGGGTGCAGCCGCCGCCCCAGGCCAGGGACCAGGCGGTGAGCATCAACGGCCGGATCGCCGCCTGGCTGACGCAGCGCCTGGGCAGCATGTGGGCCTTCTACGCGGCGGG
>DASYBH010000182.1:0-4630 GCA_036500885.1 Candidatus Dormiibacterota bacterium | reverse complement strand
GTACCGGCCTTGCGGTCGTAGCCCGCCACGTACCCGGGGTCGAGGTGCTCGTCACCCGCGTGCGCGATCTCGTCGAGCCACCAGCGTCGGGAATCAGCGGACGGCGCGGTCATCGGCGAAAAACGGTACCGAACCCTCGCCCCTGTCCAGACCCGGTGTCCCGCTCCCGGTCATCTCCGAGGAGCACGGCAGCCAGCAGGGCGGACACGAGGATCGCCACGCCGGCCGCGTCGGCGGTCGGATTCGGTCCCACGATCCCGGCGGCGGCGCCTCCCACCGCGGTGCCGGCCAGCGTGGCCGCCGCCTCCGCCGCGAGAACGGTCGCGCCGGCGCGGCCGAGCAGCGAGTCGGGCGTCAGCTCCTGCAGGAAGGTCCGGCGGCCGACCAGGAAGACGACCGCCGACGCGCCCGTGAGAGCCGCGAGAGCGAGCGCCGGGCCCGGCCGGTCCGTGTTGAACCACGCCAGGAAGCCGGCTCCGGTGGCGAGCAGCGACGACGTCACGGTGATCCGTGGCCCCACCCGGTCGAGCAGCAGCCGGCCAACCGGCGCGCCCACCAGAAAGCCGGCGCCGGTCGCGGCCAGGAGCAGCCCGAGGTCTCCCGCCGTGCCGTGGAGCCGGAGTCGCACGTACGGGACGAGCAGCGCGGTGAACGCTCCGTTGGCGCCGAGAAACGTCGCGGTCACGACGACCAGCCCGCGCAGCGAGCGGCTGGCGCCAAGGTGGCGGAGGCCCTGGACCAGCTCGGTCCCCGTGTCCCGGATCGAACGCCGGTCCCGATCGGCCCCGCTCGCGGCCGCCGGACGCCATCCGAGGAGCAGGAGCGAGAGGGCCGACGCCAGGTAGCTGCCGGCATCGGCCGACACCAGCACGCCGAGGCCCCAGGCGGTGAACACGATGCCGCCGAGCGAGGCGCCGGCCAGGCGGCTGCCCGCGGCGACGGCGGACAGCAGCGCGTTCGCCGCCGCCAGCCCCGAACCCCGGCCCACCATGGCGGGAACGAGGGCCAGGGCGGCCGAGTCGAACAGCTGGCCCAGCACGCTCTCGACCAGGAGGGCCGCGTACACCACCCAGACCTGGCTCGGCTCGCGGACGAGCAGGAGGGGAAGGATGGACCCGGCCCGGCCCAGGTCGACCGCCAGCATGGTGAGACGGCGATCCCACCGGTCGACCAGCAGCCCCGCGATCGGGCCGAGCAGCACGCCTGGCACGCTCCCGATCACGAAGGTCAGCCCGGTCGCGGCTGGCGAGCCCGTCAGCTGGAACACGCGATACGGCACGGCCACCAGGAGCAGCCAGCTGCCCAGGCTCGACAGCAGCTGGCCGGTCCACAGGAGCCGAAAGTCCCTCTCCCGCAGGATCGCAATCATGACATCCTCCCTCGGATTATTCTCTGAAGATAATGATGGGAGGGATCTTGTCCTGACGGAACAAGGGTTGCGCGTCGAGCTGGGGCGCCGCCTGCGGAGCCACCGCACGTCGCAGGAACGGACGCTGGCCTCTGTGGCCGTGGACGCCGGGCTGTCGGTGCCCTACGTGGCCAACCTCGAGAACGGCCGCGGCAACCCGACCCTCAGCGCCCTTCAGGGGTTGGCTCGCGCGCTGGGGGTGCCGCTGGCCGAGCTCGTCGACGAGCGGCCGGCCGACGAGGGCGCACGGGCGCCGCTGCCCGCTTCGCTGGCCGAGTTCGCCGGGGGATCGCGGTTCCAGCGAGAGGTGCGGCTGGCCGCAGCGGGCGCGGGATCCGATGCGTCCGAGGTCCGCCGCCGGTTCCTGACCGCCATGGCGGCGATGGCCCAGCTCACAGGGCGCCTCGACGAGCTGGACTTGCATCGGGTCCTGGACGTGATCGTCCTCCTCCAGCGCCCGCGGTGACCCACGCTGCTGGCGCGGCGCTGTCGATTCGGGCGGCGCTCGTTCGACTACAGGGTGCTCGCGGGACTCCCGAGGGCAGAATGAACAACCGGAGGTTCCCCTGATGAGATACCTGTGCCTTCTCTACGTGGCGGAGGACGCCGTGCCGGCGCCGGGCACGCCCGAGTTCGGCGCCGTTCGGGACGCCAACATGGCCGCGTCGGCGGCGATGGCCGGTGCCGGCGTGCTGGTGGACAGCGCTCCGCTCCGGCCGGTGCGATCGGCGACGACCATCCGCATCCGGGACGACGAGACGCTGCTCACGGACGGGCCCTACGCCGAGCTCAAGGAGCAGCTCGGCGGCTACTACCTGCTGGAATGCGCCAACCTCGACGACGCACTGCGCTGGGCCGCCACCATCCCCGCGGCCCGGATCGGGTCGGTCGAGGTGCGGCCGGTGGTCAAGGTGGAGGGCAGGGACTGAGCGAGGACCTGGACGCGGTGTTCCGCGCCCACTGGTGGCGCGCGGTCGCGACCGTGACGCGCCTCGTCGGTGACCTCGAGTTGGCGGAGGAGGCCGTCCAGGAGGCGTGCGCCACGGCCGTCGTCCAGTGGCGCGCCGGCGGGGTCCCCGAGAACCCGTCGGCGTGGCTGGCCGGCACGGCGCGGCACAAGGCGCTGGACTGGCGGCGACGCGAGGCGAGGCGAGTCGAGAAGGAGGAGGCAGCTGTGCGCGAGCATCGAGGGTCACGTCCATCACCGCCGCTCGGGCCCGTCGCGGACGACCAGCTGGCGCTGATCTTCCTGTGCTGCCATCCGGCGCTGGATGCCGCGGTGCGCGTCGCGCTCACGCTGCGCTCCGTGTGCGGCTTGACCACGGCGGAGATCGCGGCGGCGTTCCTGATCCCCGAGCCGACGATGGCGCAGCGGCTGGTCAGGGCCAAGCGCAAGATCCGCGAGGCCGGCATCCCGTTTCGCGTGCCGCCGGCCAGCGCGCTCGCCGGGCGGCTGTCCACGGTCCTCCGCGTCGTGTACCTGGTGTTCACGCAGGGGCACCGGGCCTCGGCCGGCGATGACCTCGTACGGCCCGAGCTGTGCGAGGAGGCGATCCGTCTCGCCAGGGCGCTGGCCGGGCTCCTCCCCGAGGAGCCCGAGGCGACCGGACTCCTGGCCCTCCTGCTCCTCGTCGACGGGCGCCGGCGCGGCCGGATCGACGACGCCGGAGACCTGGTCCTCCTGGAGGACCAGGACCGCGGTCGCTGGCACCAGGCACAGATCGCCGAGGGCGCGGCGCTGGTCGAGCGCGCGCTGCGCGCGCGGCGCCCGGGGCCGTACCAGATCCAGGCCGCCATCGCCGCCTGCCACTCGACCGCTCCGAGCGCGGCCGAGACCGACTGGCACGAGATCGCCGGCCTCTACCGAGAGCTCGTTCGCCACGAGCCCACGCCGGTGGTCGAGGCGAACCGCGCCGTGGCGGTGGCCCAGGTGGAGGGCCCGGCCGCCGGCCTGGACATCCTCGACGCCATGGGAGCCGACCGGCGGCTCGCCCGCTGGCCGCCCTTCCACATCGCACGCGCCGAGCTCCTCGGTCGACTCGGCCGGGACGCGGAGGCGGCGGCCGCCTACCGGGCTGCGCTGGCCATGGAGCCACCGGCCGCCGAGCGCGCGTTCATCGCCAGGCGCCTGCAGCAGCTGCCGGTCACAGCCCGAAGGCCGCCGGCAGGCGGAACGTCCGTGTCAGCGGGACCGTAGCGGCCGAGGAAGTTGATTCGCCGGAACACCAGCGGCGATGAGTTCCGGCCGGGTCGCTCGTCTAATTGGTGACCGTCCTAGGACGTCGTACGACGCTGCCCGGCACGACTCGTATCGGGCAACAGACAAATACGGACAAGATGAGGAGGAGAGAGTGACCACAGGTGGCTTCTCGTCGAAACGGCTGACCCGCGTGCGAGACCTGCTCGAGCGTCACGTCGACGCCGGCGAAGTCCCGGGTGCGGTCGCCGTCGTCGCCCGCCACGGCGAGGTCCACATCGAGGCAACGGGCAATCTCGCCTTCGAGGGCGCGGGCTCGAGGACGCCGATGGCAGGCGACACGATCTGCCGCCTCGCCTCGACGACGAAGCCGATCGTCGCCGCCTGCGCGATGACGCTCGTCGAGGACTGCACGCTCCGCCTCGACGACCCGGTCGACGCGCTCCTTCCGGAGCTGGCGGACATGACCGTGCTCGTCGATCCGAACGGGCCACTGGAAGCCACCGTTCCGGCGGAACGCCCGATAACGCTGCGGGATCTGCTCACCTACCGCCTCGGCACCGGCATGGTGCCGGCCGAGCGGGGAACTATCCCGATCTCCGACGCGCTGGATGCGCTCGAGCGCGGGGAGGGCCCGGGCGATCCCGGGCCGCCTGGGCCGGACGAGTGGATTCGCCGGCTCGGCACGCTTCCGCTCGTCTACCAGCCGGGTGAGCGCTGGATGTACAACACCGCCGCCAACGTGACTGTCGTGCTCATCGCCCGCGCCACCGGCATGTCCTTCGGGGATGCCCTGCGCGAGCGGATCTGCGAGCCGCTCGGGATGAAGGACACCGCCTTCAGCGTGGGCGGCGAGAGCATCAGCCGGCTGGCGACCGCGTACGTGCTCGACGACGCCACCGGCGAGCTCGTCGTCGAAGACGGCCCCGACGGGCACTGGAGCCGGCCGCCGGCGTTCGAGTCGGGTGGCGGCGGGCTCGTCTCGACCGCCGACGACTACCTCGCCTTCGCCTCGGCCCTGCTCG
>DASYBH010000181.1:0-5898 GCA_036500885.1 Candidatus Dormiibacterota bacterium | reverse complement strand
CGGCGCATCTCCGGCAGGAAGCGGCGCCAGCGACGGTCGAGCCGGTACCGATCGACGCGGATCCGGCCCCGGTTGGGCTTCAAGGCGCCGTGGATGAGCTTCAGCAGGGTCGTCTTGCCCGCCTCCGACGCCCCGATCAGGAAGACGAACTCCCCTGGGTGTACGGTCAGGCTGACCTCCCGCAGTGCGACCAACCGCCCGTAGCGCCTGGTCACGCCGCTGAGTTGGACCAGTGCGTCCGGGTGCTCGACAGCGGTCACGCCGCCGGTCGCCTCGGGTGGGGTCGTGGGCTTCTTACCTGTGCTCGCAGGAACCATCCGACCTCATCGCGCACCTCCACGATAGCCGAGGCGCGGGGGCTTGCAACGTCGCAGTTCGTCTCCCTCATCGGCCCTTACACAAGCATGACAAGGCCATCCGACGGCCTGCCGGCCCTGGCGAAAAGGTTACAGGGGCTTTCGGTTACAGGAGCTTTCGGAGGTCCAGCGCGAGCTGGAGGCGCTGGTGCAGGACGGGCTCGCCGAGGTCGCCGCCGAGCAGCTCGCGAAGCTTCTCCAGCCGGTACAGCACCGTGTGCCGGTGCAGGTTCAGCTCAGCGGCCGCCTCCTTGACGGTCCCCCGCGCCAGCACCACCTCCAGCGTCTCCATCAGCGCGCCGCGGGCGCCGCCGTCGGTCAGCGGGCCCAGGACGTGTTGCACGTAGCGCTCCACCACCAGTGGGTTCTGGGCCAGCACGAGGTAGGGAGCGACCTCGTCGTAGTGGTGCAGCACCGCCTCCGGCCACAGCTTCCGGCCCACCTCGACCGCCTGCTGCGCCTCCAGGTAGGAGCGCGAGATCCCGCGCAGGCCGGGGTGCTCGCCGCCGAGCCCGGCCCTGACCCGAGCCCGGCCCCGATGCGGCAGCTCGCTCAGCAGCGCCCGCGCCTCCTCGGCCGGACTGCCGCGGTCCGCGGGCCACAGCACGACCAGGGTGTGCTGGTCGGTGACGTCCGACAGCGACTGGACCGGCAGCTGGAGGCTGGCCAGCACCGCCGGCACCTCGCCATCGTCGCTCCTGATCACCAGCGCCAGGTAGGCAGAGGCCAGCTTGAGGTTGAGCGCGAGGGCCTGCTTCTGGATCGCCAGCTCGTTGTCGAACGTGTCGCTGACCAGCGAGTGGAGGAGGCGCGTCCGCGCGCGGGTGCCGCGCAGCATGTGCTGCTCGCGCGCATGCACGTACGTGCGCGTGACCTGCGCCGCCACCCGGTCCAGCGCCGCGAACACGTAGTTGGCGGTCAGCACGAGCGCCTCGGGACTGGCGTCCGGATGACCGCGCCAGGCGCGCAGGATCGCATTCCACGCCACGCGGGCGGCCATCCGGTAGGCGGCCAGCAGCGGCTCGACCGACTGGGCGCTGCGCGCCTGGAGGATGCCGAGCTGCGCGAGCTCGCGCAGCTCGCGCTGGGTGGCCGGCCGGGCCTCCGTGGCGGTCGCCAGGAAGAGGTCGATGCCCGCCTCGCAGGCCCGCTCGATCGCCTCCCGGTGGGGCACCGGGCCCGCCTCGTCGTCCCAGCGGACCAGCGTCACCACGGCGCGGGTCATGTGCCGCGCCAGCGGCCCGCGGCGCCTGGCGATCTCGTCGATCAACGAGGCCGGCAGCGCCGGATTGGACTTCGTGGCCACTTTTGGCACGGCCTGCTCCCCTACCGATGTCCTGCCGGGTTCGCCATCATGTCGAAAGCGTACGCGGTGCTGCGCCCCCGGCCACAGCCGGCGCCGGCGGCGCAGCACGGACGTTCACTGGTGGAGCCGGCTACGCCGGCTTCAGCCCCGTCGCGCTCCCGGTTGGCTGACGCCCAGGTTCTCCTCGACGAAGCTCAGGACCTGCCGCCACGAGTCGTCGGCCGCCTCCTTGTGCTCCTCGAAGGTGCGATCGAAGAACGAATGCGGGGCGCCCTCGTAGACGGTCATCCGGTGCGGCACGCCGGCGTCCGTCAGCTCCCTGTCGAACTTCTGGAACTCGTCCTGCGGCGTGAAGTCCGCACCCGCCACGAGCAGCAGCAGCGGCACCTCCATCTGCGGGATGACGTCACGGACCCGCGCCGGCACGCCGTAGTAGCCGATGCAGCCGGCCAGGCCGTGGCCGGCCGCCGACTGGCGCCACGACTGAGCGCCGCCGAAGCAGAAGCCGACGGTGAACACCGCCTTCACGTCGCCCATCTGCCCCGAGCGCAGGAAGTCGACGGCCGCTCTGACGTCGGCGTTGATGCCCGCCGGCGTCGTCTGCTCCACGTGGGGCCTCCACTCGAAGCCCTCGTCTCGGGAGCCGTCGCCCGCCGTGCGGCCGAAGTAGTCGATGGCCACGGCGTTGATGCCCGCCTCGGCATACCGCTGGGCCAGCTCCCTGTAGAAGTCGTGGAGGCCGCGAATGTCGGGCAGGATCACCATGCCGGCGCCCGACGGCTCGGCCGCCCGCGCGAAGTACGCCATCAGGCGATTGCCGTCCGCCGCGGTGAGGTGCATGTCACCCTGCTCGGCGGCTGCCCCGCCGATCGGGGGCAGTGGTGGTCGGGCGTCGTCCGTGTAGCACATGCCCCAATGTTCGGCCCCTCGGGGATCGGCCGTCATGCGGCCCAAGTCCGACAAGTCCCAGGGTGGCCGGAAGCAAGGGCTTTGCCCGAGTGTCCGAGTGCATCTTCCCAAGGTCACCAAGCCCCGACTACAGACCCGAAGGTTCACCCCCACCGCCCTTCGGGCATCTGGGGACCCCGCGCCGAAGGCGCCCCACACGTCCCGGAAAGAGGGGGGGTTCCGGAAGGGGGGGCCGCCTCTCAGGGGCCGGCCGACCAGCCCTGCTCCAGGCGGACCACGGGCTCCCAGCCGAGGCGCCTGCAGAAGCGCCCGGCGCCCGCCTCCTCCTGGCGCGCCGCGAGCGCCACGACCACCCTGCTGACGCCGACCATGCGCAGGAACGGCACCGTGCGGCGCACCAGCCACTCGCCCACCCCGCGCCCGCGCCAGTCCTCGCGGATGCGGAGGGCGCAGAGCTCGGCCCAGCCCGACAGCGCGGGCAGGCTGCCGCCGCAGGAGAGGTCCGGCGACCACTCCAGGAAGCCGATCTCGGTACCGCGGAACTCGGCCAGGAAGCGCTGTCCCGGCTCGTCCGACGCCGACCGCACCTCCAGCCCCGGCACCGGAGGGCATCGCGTCGCATCGACCTCCGGCAGGCGCCCGCCGTACAGGACGTGCTCGTCAGAGACCATCGGCTCGAACCCGGCGCGGGTCAGCGCCGCGGACACGTGCGGCCAGCTCTCGGGCACGCCGCTGACGACGGGGACCGGCAGGGAGGTGTCGCAGGCGTACAGCCGCGTGGCCCCCCAGCCGGCCACGAGCTCGCGGGCGGAGTCGACCAGGACCTGGGCCGCGGTGTCGGCCTGGGGCCAGAAGAGCAGCCACGCCAGCTCCGCGGCGCCGCGGTACCCGGCCCCCACCCCCGCCCTGCTCGTGTAGCGGAGCACGTGCGCGGCTCCCAGCAGGCGACCCTCCTCGACCGCGCACAGCGTGTGGCGCTCGGCCACCCAGAGGTCGAGCTCGGGATCGGCGTTCATCGGCCGAAGGCTTCCGGCGATGATTCCCCTGGGGAGCTGCCAGCCCGGCACGACACCGGCGAGGTGACAGTTGACCAGCCGCTGGAGCTGCTCCAGGTGCAGGTCGCGATGGGGCTCTACGGAGACCATGCGACGGCACGGATCGTCCGGTCAGAGCGGGCGGTGCAGCCAGCCAAGTGCCATCGATGGTAACCGAAGTCCCGGGACCGCATCCCGGGCCCGGTCAGAGCCAGCCCTTCTCCGCCGCGATGCGAGCGACCGCTCGTATGCCAGGAATCGGGAGGTCCGCGACCGGTACCGTCGCTCGGCCCGCCGGGTACGCTGCGTCACGATGGAACCCGCTGTCGAGCTCATCGACGCGCACAAGAGCTACGGCTCGGTGGAGGCGCTGAAGGGTGTCAGCATCGCGATCCCGCACGGGCAGCTCGTGGCGATGCTGGGACCCAACGGCGCGGGCAAGACGACCGCGATCAGCCTGATGCTCGGCCTGCGCAGACCGACCTCCGGAGGCGCCCGGCTGTTCGGGCTCGACCCCACGGAGCGGCGGGCTCGCAGCCGCTGTGGCGTGATGCTGCAGGAGTCGGGCGTGAACGGCGCCCTCCACGTGCGCGAGCTGGTCGACCTCTTCCGAGCCTATTACCCGCACCCGTTGCCCGCCGAGCGGGCCATCGCGCTCGCCGGCCTGCGGGAGCAGGCCCGGGTCGCCGCCGGCAAGCTCTCGGGCGGTCAGCGCCAGCGGCTGTACTACGCGCTGGCGATCTGCGGCGACCCCGAGGTGCTGTTCCTGGACGAGCCAACCGTCGGTATGGACGTGGAGTCCCGCCGGGCCTTCCTCGACGGCATCCGCGAGTTCGCCGCCAGGGGCAGGACGATCGTCCTGACGACGCACTACCTGGAGGAGGCCGACGAGCTGGCCGAGCGCATCGTGGTCGTGGATCAGGGCGTGGTCATCGCGGACGCCTCCCCCGCCGAGATCAAGGGCAAGGTCGCCGGCAAGCGCGTCACGTTCGACACCGACGATGCGCTCGGCGAGGCTGACTTCCGGGATATGCCCGTCAATCACCTGGAGGTCAGCGGCGGCCACGTCAGGCTGCTGAGCAACCAGCCGGAGGCCGTGCTCGGCGCGCTCTTCGGGCGCGGCGTGAGCATCCGCAACCTGGAGGTGGTGGGCGCCGACCTGGAGGAGGCGTTCCTCGCGCTGACGTCGCATCGAGCCCCCGCAGCAGCTGCCGCGGGGGTGAAGCAGGAGGTGGCGGGATGAGCACAGGGGTCGCATCCAACCGCGCGTTCGACGTCGCGCCCGCCTGGCGGGTCGTCGTCGCCCAGACGCACGCCACGCTCCTGGGCTACTGGCGGCTGCCGACGTTCGTCATCTTCTCGATGGCGCTGCCGGTCATGTTCTATGTGTTCTTCGGGCTGCCCTTCGCGCACGACAAGCTGCCCGACGGGACCAGCGTCGGCGTGCTGGTCATGGGCAACCTCGGCGCCTACGCGGTGAGCAGCATCCTGGTCTTCAACATCGGCATCGGTCGCGCCCAGGCCCGCGGCCAGAAGATCGACCTGCTGCAGCGCGCCACCCCGCTGCCCGGCTGGGCCGTCATCGTCGCCGACACGGCCGGCGCGATAACGCTGGGCGTGGTCGCCCTGGGCGTGCTGTTCCTCTTCGCCGCCATCGCGGGCGGCGTTCGCCTCGCCGCGCTCGACTGGCTGCTCCTGATGCTGCGATCGATCCTGGGCGCGCTGCCCCTGCTCGGCCTGGGCCTGGCCATCGGCTACGGCTCCGGCGCCAACGCGGCTCCGGCGGTGGCCAACCTGATCTACCTGCCCATGTCGTTCGCGTCCGGCATCTTCATCCCGCTGCCCGTGATGCCGTCCTTCCTCCAGAAGGTCGCGCCCTATCTGCCCACCTATCACTACGCGCAGGTGGTCCAGTCCGGCCTACAACCGAAGACCGACGAGCCGCTGTCCACCGCCGTGCTCTGGCTCGCCGGCTGGGGCATCGTGCTCTTCGCGATCGCGATCCGGGTCTACCGCGCGGACGTGGCCCGCAAGTTCAGCTAGTTGAAATGACGTGCAGTGCCCTGGCGAGAGGCGGTGAACATTCGGGCGGTCGATTGGCTGAATAAGTTGCAGCACGAAGGCACAAAGGACACGAAGACGCACGAAGGAATAGGGGATCTGGGGATCGGCTGGAGCGCTGAGGCCGACCTCGAAGACCTTCGTGCGTCTTCGTGCTCCTCGTGACTTCGTGCTTCAGACCAATTCGGAAAAGCGTCGTCCCCGTCACCAGGGTGAGTCGCCGTACGCCTTT
>DASYBH010000180.1:0-3364 GCA_036500885.1 Candidatus Dormiibacterota bacterium | reverse complement strand
ACCTCGCGGCGCAGGTACCGGCCCTGCTCCGTCCTCTTCTCCCCGGACCGCCTGGCGCTGACGGTCAGCACACCGTTCTCCAGGGTCACCTCTACGTCCTCCGGCTCGAAGCCGGGAAGGGCGGCCTGCAGACGGTAGCCGCCGTCGGTCCGCTCCACGTCCGTGGGCAGCCGGAACGCGCGGGTCGGGAACGCCTCTCGGGCCGCGATCGGGCCGAGCAGCGTCGCGAATGGGCTCCATCGTGAAAGCACCACCGTTGACTCACCTCCTCGTTGGGGTTTACGCATTGACTTCTGTCTATTGCTTACCCCGCGGAGAACCCGCTCCAAACGCCGTCCCGGTCAGGAGCCGGCGAGCGCGGCCTCGGCTGCTGAGCCGTCGCCACCGGCCAGCCGGTCGGCCGACCGCAGCTGCTCGGGCGTCAGCTCGCGCGCGACGTCCCGGAGGTCCGCGGCGACGTCGCCGGCGCCCCGCTGCTGGGCGACGATCAGCCAGCGTGCGGCCTGCACGAGGTCGCGCGGCACGCCGTCGGCGCGCTCATAGGTGCGGCCCAGCGCCGGCACGGCTCGGTCGTAGCCGCCCTCGGCCGCGCCCTGCAGCCAGCGGGCGGCCTCCTCGCGCTGATCGGCGCCGTCAGGGGCGGTGATCCACAGGTCGAACATGCTCCGCGCGTCGCCCTGCTCGGCGGCGCGCCGATACCAGCGGCGCCCCTCCTCGCGATCGGCGGCCACGCCCGCCCCGGTGAGGTACATGTAGCCCAGGTCGTGCTGCGCCGGCCGGTATCCGGCCTCGGCGGCGACCCGGCACAGCCGGAAGCTCTCGGCGAGGTCCTGAGGGACGCCGCGGCCCTCCCGGTGCAGCACCGCGAGCACGTACGACGCCTCGACATGACCCTGACGCGCCGCCGCCCAGAGCCAGCGCGCAGACTCCCCCTGGTCGCCGGTGATCCTGCCCAGGCGGTACTGCCCGTCGGCGTGGCCCTGCCTGGCGAGCTGCGCGATCTCCCGCCGCAGCCGCTCTATGCCGGAGGCCGCCTCGCGGCGGCCCGCCTCCGGCCCGTGCACGTGGAAGTACCAGCGGGCGGCGGCCAGCGGGTCGCGCGGCACCGCCTCGCCGCGCTCGTACAGCGCGCCGAGCAGCAGGGGAGCGTCTTCGTCGCCGCGCGCGGTCGCGGCCTCCAGCCAGCGGATGCCCTCCGCGGCGTTCGCAGCCGTCCCGCCGTCACCGCGCAGCAGCATGACGCCGACCATGCGCGTGGCGGCGGCATGGCCGCGATCGGCGGCGGCGCGGTACCAGCGCAGCGCCTCCGTCAGGTCGCGCGCCACCCCGCGACCCAGCACGCACAGGCCGGCCAGCTCGAACGCCGAATCGGCGTGGCCCAGGCCGGCGGCCGAGCGGTACCAGCGGGCGGCCGCCTCGAGCTCCTGGTCGCCGCGAGCCAGCGACCGGGCCAGGTGATACGCGCCGCGAGGATCGCCCTCCTGCGCGATGCGGCCGAACAGACGGCGAGCCTCGTCATCGCGGCCCTCCCGCTGCGCCTGGAACGCTTCGAACAGCGCCGCCATTCGACCACAGATGGTAGGGCGTTGCGCACGGCTCGGGGGCGCCACCTGGCGCCCCCGAGCCCTCGACAGTCCGCCGTCCTACGAATCGAGCTCCGCCGCGCGCCGCAGCAGCGAGTCGGCGCGGGTGGCGGCGTCGTCGCCGCCCTGCTCCGTCCGCCCACCGAAGGCGGCCGCCTCGATCCGGGCGATGATCTGCCCGGCGACCTCGTCACGCTCGCCGGTCAGCTTCGCGATCTCGTTCTCGATGGCCGCGTAGCGCTCGTCGCCGCCCGTGATGGCGCGGTTGGACATCCGGACGACGCGCAGCCCGAGCGCGCCCACCGGCGCGTCGATCTGCTTCAGCTCCTGCCCGAGCCGGAGCAGCGACTCGTTGTCGCGCAGCCCGCTCGGCAGGAACCGCTGGTCGATCAGCTCCCACAGCGGCCGGCCCTGGTGCGCGTAGTCGTCGCGCAGGCCGGCCAGGAGCAGGATGGTCGGCCGGAGGTCGGCGTGGTCCGACCACACCTCTCCGTCCTGGCCGAGGTGACGGATGCCCGGTCCCACGAGGCCTGCCCACGCGACGTTGATCTCAGGCGCCAGGTCCCCGTGCATCCACGCGTCCGACCCGAACGACGGCGGGCACTCGATCACCGCCGCCGTGGTCGAGCAGTCCGCTGGGTTCGTGCTCAGGAAGTAGTCCGGCCTGGCGAACGCGACCAGCGTCGGCGTTCGCTTCGGGTCGGCGGTGACCATGTGCTCGAAGCGCAGCCCGACCGGGTCGACCTGGAAGTTCACCAGGCTCTGCCGCTCGCCGCTGATCGGGTTGGTGACCTGGATCCCGGCCAGCGTGTGCTCGAACTGGCGGACGACGCCGGCGTCGCGCGCGGGCTGCCCGTTCAGGTAGATTGCCGGCGCGGTATCGGCGTGGACCGCGAACGGTGTCGAGTTGCCGGCCTGCCGCATCAGCTGGGCCAGGTTGGTGCTGACCTCGCCGATCTGGCTGTACGTGCACGGCGTGTGCACGCCATCGCAGCCGGCCGGGCTGCCCTTGCCGCCCGCGAAGTGGTCGTTCTCGTCGGTCGTGACCACGAACGTGGTGTTGGCGGGCGTGATGCCGTCGCCGCGGAGCCGCGCGAAGAACTTGCCCCAGGCCGAGTCGTACGAGCGCAGGCGGGCCACGTAGTCGGCCTGGCCGGGCCCGGCGTCGTTGCCCTGCGCGTCCACGTGCGCCGCGGAGATGTACGAGAACGTCACAGGAACGCCGTGCTCCTGCATCGCCGCCGTGTAGGCGAGCGAGACGGACGCGCTCAGGCCGTCGAACCCGGGGAAGCCGGGGATCGTCTGGCCGTTGAAGTGGTCGGCGATCACGTTGCCGTCCAGGTCGCGCAGCGGCAGGGTGCCGATCTGGGGCGCGACGAACTTGTGGCCGTGGAGGACGTTGAAGCCGTTGTAGCCGCCCGGCTCGCTGGGCAGGGCGTCGGTGATCCCGTGGTTCGCGGTCGAGCAGAACGCGGAGCTCTGGGCGCAGTGCACCGCGATGCCCTCGAAGTCGGCGAACTTGTTGGGGTCGGCCGCCTCGGGCGACCCGGCGCCGAACACCTTGGCCACGTCGCCGGTGTTCTCGATCTCCATGTTGGCCATGCCCACGGCGCCCACGTTGCAGCCGGCGCGCGTGAACGGCACCCACGGGGCGGGCGTGTTCTTGGCCCCCGGCGACAGCATGTTGAACGTGCCGTTGGGGGTCTTGTCGGTCCAGTACTGGAACCCGGAGACGGACTGGGCGACGCCAGCCGGGCTCCCGTACTGGCGGTAGCTGTTGG
>DASYBH010000179.1:0-2429 GCA_036500885.1 Candidatus Dormiibacterota bacterium | reverse complement strand
GTGAGACAAGCGTGTCGGGGCCGGCTCGTCCGGCCCGGACTCACCGGCCAGCTTCCGCGCCGCCCAGCGGAGCGGGTCGAAGGAGGGGTCGGCGACGCGCTCCTCGAGCGGGATGATCGCGTTGTCTGTGATGCGGATGTGCTCCGGGCACGCCTCGGTGCAGCACTTCGTGACGTTGCACATCCCGACGCCGGCTCCGCCCCGGAGCAGCGGGCGCCGGTCGAGCGCGTCCTTCGGGTGCATCTCCAGGTTCGCGAACCGGATCATCGAGCGAGGCCCCGAGAACGCGTCCTTGCGGTCGTGGTCGCGCAGCACGTGGCAGACGTCCTGGCAGGGGTGCGTCGGCTTCTCAATGGCCCTAGTGCTAATGCGTCGCGAGTCCTGGCGTTCCAGACGGCGAACAGCGCCCGAGGAGACCGGTGCGGCTCCTCGGGCTCCTTTGACCTCCCGGAGGGCCCGCCGCTACCGGCTGGTCGCCAGCCGATACTGCCTGACGGAGAGCGGGACGAACACGATGAGCAGGATCCCGATCCAGATCAGCGTGTAGAAAACCGGGTGCTGCAGCGACCAGTCATTGGGCACCTGGAACTGCGGACTGGTGTTGCCGAACAGCTGACGGACGGCCTGTGTCAGGGCCGACACCGGGTTCCAGTTGGCGACGGTCCGCAGGACGGGCGGGAAGCCGTTGGTCGGGACGAACGTGTTGGCCACGAACGTGAGCGGGAAGATCACGATGAAGCTCGCGTTGTTGACGACCTCGGGGGTCGGGACGAGCAGGCCGACGAACGCCATCACCCACGAGAACGCGTACGCGAAGCCGAGCAGGAGCAGGAAGCCGATGGCCGCGTCCACCACCGACGAGCGGATGCGCCAGCCCACGACCAGGCCCGTGGCCGACATGACGACGATGACCAGCACGTTGTTCACGACGTCGCTGGTCGTGCGGCCGACGAGCACCGCCGACCGCGACATCGGCAGCGACCGGAAGCGGTCGATGATGCCCTTCTGCAGGTCGTCCGCGAGGCCGGCACCAGTGATGGTCGAGCCGAAGATCACGGTCTGCGCGAAGATCCCCGCGATCAGGAACTCGCGGTAGCTCATGCCCGGGATGTTGATCGCGCTGCCGAACACGTAGGCGAACAGCAGGATGAACATGATCGGCGAGAGCGTGGTGAAGACCAGCAGGTCGGGCACCCGCTTGATCTTGATCAGGTTGCGCCTGGCGACGATCGCGCCGTCGCTGAGGGCCTTCAAGGTGTTCATTCGCCGCTCCCACCGTCTCTTGTCGCGCCGTTCTGGTCGGCGGCGCGTCCGGTCAATGTCAGGAACACGTCGTCCAGCGTGGGCCGGCGGAGCGCCACGTCGTGCACGGCGATGCCGGCGGCGTCGAGTCCGCGCAGCGCCTCGATCAGCGACTCCGCTCCGCCGGTGACCGGTGCGGTCACGCGGCGGCTGTGCTCGTCGACGGCGACCGCGCCGTCGGCCAGGCGGCTCAGGACCCCCTGCGCCCCGTCGACACCCGATCGCTCGGCGACGACGATCTCCACGCGTTCCCCGCCCACCTGCGTCTTGAGCTGGTCGGCGGTGCCCCTGGCGATGGCCCGCCCGTGGTCGATGACGACGATGTCGTCCGCCAGACGGTCCGCCTCCTCCAGGTACTGGGTGGTGAGCAGCACCGTGGTGCCGCCCCTGACGAGCTCGACGATGACCTCCCACATGTCGGTCCGGCTGCGGGGATCGAGGCCGGTGGTCGGCTCGTCCAGGAAGAGGACCGGAGCCTGCGGGATGAGCGCCCCCGCCAGGTCCAGACGGCGGCGCATGCCGCCGGAGTACGTCTTCACGGGCCGGTTGGCGGCGGCCGTCAGGTCGAATCGCTCCAGCAGCTCCCTGGCCCGTTCCCGGGAGAGCCGCCGCCCGAGGCCGTAGAGCCGGCCGACCATGTCTAGGTTCTCGTAGCCGGTGAGGTACTCGTCGACGGCGGCGTTCTGGCCTGAGACGCCGATCCTGGCCCGCACCTCGCCCGGGTTCCGCAACACGTCGATGCCGGCTACCTCGGCCGACCCGGAGTCGGGGTCCAGCAAAGTGGTCAGGATGCGGACAGCGGTGGTCTTGCCGGCGCCGTTGGGGCCGAGCAGGCTGAGGATCGTGCCCTCGGGCACGGCCAGGTCCAGCCCGTCGAGCGCGCGGACCCTGCCGTACCGCTTGGCCAGCCCGCTCGCGCGGATCATGTCCGCCACGGCGGGCTCCCCGGTGTCACTGGTGGAATATCCATCGCGCTAGCCTGCCGGCCACAGCGTCAGAAGGTCAACTGCGCCGGACACCTCCTCCGGCCGGCGAGGTAGAGGCAGGATGCCAGCTGGGCCGGACGCTGGCGTGGGGGCTGGTGGCGATGCGCCCCTGCCGCTGGCTTCGCCATCATGGTGTCCTTG
>DASYBH010000178.1:0-7882 GCA_036500885.1 Candidatus Dormiibacterota bacterium | reverse complement strand
ATCCGCGCCGTGCCGGCGTAGGCGACCGTGTCCGGCCCGACCTTGATCTTCACGCGTCCCTTGAAGGTGTTCGGGTCGACCACCTCGGAGAGCTCCGCGCCGGGCATGCACGTCACGACCCGGTTGACGTCGAGCAGGAAGGCGTAGACCCTGTCCGGTGATGCCGCCACCTCGAACTGGTTCTCGATCTGCATCTCTGCCCCCGAATATACTGACCTCTCACGTGGGGGCACGAGAGGTTACGAGAAACACGCGATGATCGACGTCTATTCTCAACCCTCGGCCCGCAAGGGCTCTGACGGTCGCTGCTCGATCTCTGCCGGGCAGTTCTGAAACTGGAGGAGAGCTGTATGAAGCACCGGATCTCAGTCACTCTCAATGGCCAGCAGCGCGAGGACGAGGTCGAGCCCAGACTCCTCCTCGTGCACTACCTCCGCGATGTCGCCGGCCTCACCGGCACCCACGTGGGCTGCGACACCAGCCAGTGCGGGGCCTGCACCGTCCACCAGGATGGCAAGGCCGTCAAGTCGTGCACGGTGTTCGCGGTCCAGGCCGACGGCCACGAGGTCAAGACCATCGAGGGCATGGCCGCCCACGACGGCGCCCTCCACCCGATCCAGCAGGCCTTCTGGGACGAGCACGGCCTCCAGTGCGGCTACTGCACGCCGGGCTTCATCATGGCGGCCGCCTACCTGCTCGAGCAGAACCCCAACCCCACCGACGACGAGATCCGGAAGGGGCTGGAGGGCAACCTCTGTCGCTGCACGGGTTACGTGAACATCGTCAAGTCCGTCTCGGCGGCCGCGAAGGCGATGGCGGGCACGGCCGCCCAGCCGGCGCACACGGCGCCTGTGGCCGGGGAATAGCGAGATGGCGATCACGACCATGGTCGGGGCCCGGATCCACCGGCGCGAAGACCCGCGCCTGGTCAGGGGTCTCGGCCGCTACGCCGATGACTTCGTTCGTCCCCACACCGCGTACCTGGCGGTGGTGCGCAGCCCGCACGCGCACGCCCGCATCCGCTCGATCGACCTGACCGAGGCGAAGAAGGCGCCCGGCGTGGTCACCATCCTCACGGCCGCCGACTTCAAGAAGGTGATCTCGGGCGCCATGCCGGTGGCGCCGGCGTTCGTGCCGGAGAAGAAGACGGTGCCGGACCGCTTCCCGATCGCGGAGAGCGAGGTCGCCTACCAGGGCGAGCCCGTCGCCGTCGTCGTCGCGGACACCAAGTACCACGCCGCGGACGCGGCCGAGCTCGTGCTGGTCGACTGGGATCCGCTGCCGGCGGTCATCGACCTGGAGAAGGCGCTGGAGGCGGCCAGTCCGCGGGCTCACGAGGACCTGCCCGACAACATCGGCTGGGACACGACCTTCAGCCCGGACGCGGAGGCCGCCTTCGCCGCAGCCGAGGTGGTGGTCAAGCAGCGCATCCTGCAGCAGCGCCTGGCCCCGACCCCGATGGAGCCGCGTGGGGTCCTGGCGGACTGGAACGGCGCCGACCAGGCCATGACGATGTGGCTGTCGAGCCAGAACCCGCACTTCATCCGGCTCTTCATCGGCGGCGCCATGGGCATTCCCGAGACCCGCTTTCGCGTCATCTCTCCCGACGTGGGCGGCGGGTTCGGCAGCAAGATCAGCCCGTATCCGGAGGACTACCTCGTCCCGGCGGCCTCCAAGCTGCTCGGGCGGCCCGTCAAGTGGATCGAGACCAGGACGGAGAACCTGCAGAACGCGACGCACGGCCGCGGCCAGATCTTCGACGTGGAGATCGCGGGCAACCGGGACGGCCAGCTCCTGGGCCTCAAGGTCACGCAGTACCTGGACCTCGGCGCGTACTGCGGCACGTTCGGCGCGTTCCAGGCCTGCGCCTGCCTGCTGCCGGGCGCCTACATCTGGAAGCAGGTCGCCTCGCGCACCGTCGGGGTCCTCACCAACAAGGTGCCGACCGATCCGTACCGGGGCGCCGGCCGGCCGGAGGCCACGCACCTGATCGAGCGCATCCTCGACCGGTTCTGCGACGAGATCGGGAGGGACCCGGCGGAGGTGCGGCGGAAGAACTTCATCAAGGAGTTCCCGCACACCAGCCCGTTCGGCCTGGTCTACGACTCCGGCAACTACGACGGCTCGCTCACCAGGGCGCTCGAGCTGGCCGGATACGACCAGTTCAAGCGCGACCAGGAGGCGGCGCGGGCTCGCGGCCGCTACCTGGGTGTCGGCATCTCGACCTGGCTGGAGATCTGCGGCTTCGGCCCCAGCGCGGCCACGGCGCCGGCCACCGGCGGCCTGGCGCTGACGGAGTCGGCCCACGTGCGGGTCTTCCCCACCGGGTCGGTCAACGTGTACGTCGGCACCCACTCGCACGGCCAGGGCCACGACACGACGTTCCCGCAGATCGTCGCCGACGCCCTGGGCGTGCCGTACGACATGATCGAGCTGAGGCACGGCGACACCGCCGAGGGCCCCTCCTTCGGCTACGGCACGTACGGCAGCCGCTCGCTCGCGGTGGGCGGGATGGCGGTGCTCAAGGCGGCGCACAAGGTGCGCGACAAGGCCAGGAAGATCGCCGCCCACATGTTCGAGGCCGCCGAGGAGGACGTGGTCTTCGACCAGGGCCAGTTCTACGTGAAGGGCAGCCCCGAGAACCGCAAGGCGTTCGGCGAGGTGGCCTTCGCGGCGTACGGCGCCGGCCTGCCGGAGTCCATCGAGCTGGGCCTGGAGGCGGTCGCCTACTTCGACCCGCCCAACTTCGTGTGGCCCTTCGGCGCCCACATCTGCATGGTCGAGGTCGACCCGGAGACGGGCGGCGTCGAGATGCTCAAGTACGTCGCCGTCGACGACTGCGGCAACGTGATCAACCCGATGATCGTCGAGGGCCAGATCCACGGCGGGATCGTGCAGGGCATCGCCCAGGCCCTCTTCGAGGAGGTCGTCTACTCGGAGGACGGCACGCTCCGGACGGGCACGCTGCTCGACTACAGCGTGCCGACCGCAAACGAGATCCCGCCCCTGACGCTGGATCGCACGATCACCCCCACGCCCACCAACGAGCTCGGGGTGAAGGGCATCGGCGAGGCGGGCACGATCGCCGCCAGCGCGGCCGTCATCAACGCCATCTGCGACGCGCTGGCGCCGCTGGGCATCCACCACGTCGACATGCCGGCCAGCCCTGACCGGCTGTGGAAGCAGATTCAGGAGGCCAAGGCATGATCCCAGCGGCGTTCGAGTACGCCAGGGCCACCTCGGTGCAGCAGGCGAGCGACCTGCTGCGCCAGTACGGCGAGGACGCCAAGGTGCTGGCGGGCGGCCACAGCCTGATCCCGCTCATGCGCCTCCGCCTCGCCAGGCCCGTGGCGCTGGTCGACATCAACCCGATCCGCGAGCTGAGCTACGTCGTCGAGGAGAACGACCACCTGCGGGTCGGTGCGCTGACGCGCCACGTCGAGCTGCAGAACAGCGAGGTGGTGCGTCGCCACCTGCCGATCCTGGCCGACATCGCCGGCGAGGTGGGTGACAACCAGGTGCGGAACCTGGGCACGATCGGCGGGGTGATCGCCCACGCCGACTCGGCGGGCGACTACCCGACCCTGGCGCTGATGCTGGACGCCGAGATCGTCACCAACAAGCGGCGACTGGCGGCGAAGGACTTCTTCCAGGACCTGTTCACCACGCCGCTGGAGTCGGACGAGCTCGTGTGCGAGGTGGTCTTCCCCGTTGCCGGCGGGCCCCACAAGTACATCAAGTTCCGGCGTCGCCTCTTCGACTGGGCGATCGTCGGGGCCGGCGCGCTGCAGGTCAACGGCGGCTGGCGCGTGGGCCTGACCAACGTCGGGCCGACGCCGGTGCGCGCCTCGGCGGTGGAGCAGGCGCTCGCCTCAGGAGCGTCGGTGGAGGAGGCCGCGCAGCATGCGTCCGACGGGCTGAGCCCGAGCGGCGACCTGCGGGCCTCACCGGAGTACAAGCTGCACCTCGCCCGGGTGCTGACCCGGCGAGCGATCGAGCAGGCGAGCGCATAGCGCACGCGAGAAGGTCCCGGGGCCCGCGCGGCCCTGGGACCTTCTTCGTTTTGTGTCCCGACTGGGCGCGCCGGAACAGCGCTGAATAGGGAATGTCAATCGCTAGAAGACTAGCGATTGATTGATAGGGATTCGCTAAGATCGATCCGGTGCTGTTTCCGTACGATCGCGCCCGGCTCACGCATCTCTGCAACGAGCTCGACTACGCCAGGCGGGAGGTCGATGCTCGGAGCACGATGTCGCGCGCCTGGGAGGGGCGGCTGCGGCGCGAGCTGGAAGCCGAGGCGATCGGCGCGTCGACGTCCATGGAGGGGGTCAAGGTGACCGTCGACGAGGTCCGGCGCATCCTCGCCGGCGAGCCGGTGCCCGAGGTGACGGACGCGGACCGCCGCCTTGTCGAGGGCTATCGGGACGCGATGAGCTACGTGCTGCGGCGCGCCGACGCCCCCGGCTTCCGGTGGGACACGGAGCTCATCGTCGGCCTCCACGACCGGGTCCTGGCCGGTGACTACCACGCGGGCGCGGGACGCTTTCGCGAGAAGCAGGTGTGGGTCACGAACACCGCCAGCGGACAGACGGTGTTCGTTCCGCCTGAGGCCGACAGGGTGCCGTCGCTGGTTCGCGAGCTCTGCCGGCGCCTGGAGAGCTCGCGTGATCACCCGGCAATCCAGGCAGCCTGGGTGCACGTCGCGCTCGCCGCCATCCAACCCATCGCCGACGGGAACGGACGCGCGGCTCGCGTGGTCGCCTCGCTGGCCATGCACCATGGTGGCTTTCGGCGCATCGAGTTCACGTCCCTGGAGGAGTGGTGGGGACGCCATCTCCGCGAGTACTACGACGCCTTCCGATGCCTGGGGCCGACGTTCGACGCCGAGGTCGACGTGACAGCGTTCGTCGAGGCGCACGTCGGGGCGCAGGTGACGCAGGTCAGGGCGCTGCGGATGGCGGAAAGGGTCCAGTCGGAGATATGGGCCGGCCTGGTGAGGCTCTGCGAGGAGGACCGCCTGGAGTCACGGCTCGCCGAGGCGTTCTGGGACGCGCTCTTCGGGCGGCGGCTGACCGCCGGCTACTACCGTTCGATCACCGACGTGAGCCCGGCGACGGTCACACAGGACCTGGCTCGCGCGATGGCGGCAGGGTTCCTGGCGCCCCAGAGCCGGCGTGGCGGACGCTGGTACTCGGCGGGACCGCGCCTGGCAGAGCGACTTGCCGGCGTGCTGCGACTGGAGACGCTGTCCAACCAGCCGGACCAGGCTGAGATCGTTCGTGCGCTGACCACCCGTCTGTCGGGCCTGGGCTCGAGGGCCGACGCGGTGCGCCGTCTGGTCGACGACTGCCGGGATCTCGCCCCTGACCAGGTCGAGGCGTCCAACGCACACTGGGCGGCGCGCTTCGACTCCGCGGAACGCGAGGGCCTTCTGCTGGTGCGGCGGCGGACCCGAGCCGCCATCACCCAGTCGCCGGAACTGCGTACGGCATGGTCGCGGGCGCAGCGCGAGCTGTTCGCCCTGGAAGCATCGTCCGGTGTGTGGCGGGCGCTGCTGGAGGAGCAGTCCCCGCGCGCACCCGAGACGTTCGCGGAGGCGGCTCTGATGGCCGTCGTGGCGCGCGAGCTCCTGACCCCGGACGACTACTGCCGGCTGGTGGGGTCCGCCGCCCGACACGTGCCCTGGCTGGCCGCCGGCTGTCCTCCCGCGCGCGGATGACCCAAACCCCGATTCCGAGGCATTGAACTCAGTAGGCTTACGGCGATGGGCACCGGCATCCCGCAGAGCATCGACGACGTGATCGAGCGGCTCGGCGAGCGCCGCTACATCGGCGACCGGGCCCTCGCCACCGCGATCTTCCTCGCGCTCAGGCTCGGCAAGCCGCTCTTCATCGAGGGCGAGGCCGGCGTGGGGAAGACCGAGGCGGCGAAGGTCATGGCCGATGTGCTGGGCGCGCGCCTGATCCGTCTCCAGTGTTACGAGGGCATCGACCTCGCCCACGCCGTATACGAGTGGAACTATCCGCGCCAGCTGCTCCACATCAGGCTGCTCGACGAGACCGCCGACAGGCAGGCGGCCGAGAGGGAGATCTTCAGCCGCGAGTTCCTCCTCCGGCGTCCTCTGCTGGATGCCATCGACAACACGGACGAGGTGCCTCCGGTCCTGCTGATCGACGAGATCGACCGCTCCGACGAGGAGTTCGAGGCGTTCCTGCTCGAGGTGCTCAGCGACTTCCAGATCTCGATCCCGGAGCTGGGCACCGTTCACGCCAGGCAGCCGCCGTTCGTGGTCATCACCTCCAACCGGACCCGCGAGGTCCACGACGCGCTCAAGCGCCGCTGCCTCTACCACTGGATCGACTACCCCAGCCTGGAGAAGGAGGTGGCGATCGTTCGCGCCCGGGCGCCCGAGGCCGCCGAGCAGCTCGCGCACGAGGTCGCCGCGCTGGTGCACGGCCTGCGCGAGCTGGACCTCTACAAGGTGCCCGGCGTCGCCGAGACCCTCGACTGGGCGCGTTCGCTGGCCGTGCTCGGCGCGTCCCGGATCGACGCATCGCTCGTCGACGCCACCCTGGGCGCGGCGCTCAAGTACCAGGAGGACCTGGAGCGCGCCCGCCAGGCGGTGCCCGAGCTCGTGTCCAAGGTCCAGCGCCCCGTCTGATGATTGATTCCAAATTGGTCTGAAGCACGAAGCCACGAAGAGCACGAAGACGCACGAAGGTTCTTGGAGGTCAGCCTCAGCGCTCCAGCCGATCCCCAGATCCCCTATTCCTTCGTGCGTCTTCGTGTCCTTCGTGCCTTCGTGCTGCAACTCATTCAGATAGTCGTCCGCCCTGCCGTTCGCCAGGACACTGCACATCATTGGAAGCACTGCCGTGTGAGGAAACGGCGCCATGCCTCCATCTCCATCCGGACCGAGCGTAGCGTTGCTCGTAAGTTTGGAGGTGGCGACGATGAGCGCTGAGCTGGACAGGTCGATCGTGGAGCAGTGCGTCGGCAGCGCGCATGCGGATCTCGACAAGGTGCGGGAGCTCGTGGACCGGTATCCGGAGGTCGTCAACGCCCGCGCGCCGTGGAACGAGACGCCGATCGAGGCCGCGGCGCAGCTCGGCCGGAAGGACATCATCGCATTCCTGCTGGGCAGGGGAGCGCCGCTCGACCTGTTCACCGCCAGCGTCCTCGGCCGCCGCGATGTGGTCGAGGCCGAGCTGACGCGGGAACCGGCGCGGGCGCGAGCTCACGGCGTCCACGACCTGCCCGCGCTGTACTTCGCCGCGATCGGCGGCCAGCCCGAGATCGCCGAGCTGCTGCTCGCGCACGGCGCGGACGTCAACGAGGCCGCCGAGGCCGCGGCGCCGATCCACGGCGCGGTCATGAGCGGCAGCCCGGAGATGGTCGCCTGGATGCTGGAGCGCGGCGCCGATCCCTCGCTGCCCGACTACCAGGGCCGGTCGGCGGGCGCGCTGGCGGAGGCGATGGGACGCCCGGACCTGGTCCGGCTGCTCACGCAGACCGGGAGCTGAGTCCGTCCTCCACGGCCCGTCGTACGCTTGGCGCCTGAATGTCCGACCCTCCCGACCTGCTGCCGAGGTTGGCCGCCTTCGCCCGGCTCCTGCACGATGCGGGCCTGGACGCCGGTCCAGGGCGCCTGGCCACCGCCACCCGCGCCCTCGGCGAGATCGCGATCCGCGACCAGGCCGCGTTCCGCGACAGCCTGCGGGCCTGCTTCGTCAGCCGCAGGGACGAGCTGCCGCTGTTCGAGGCCGCGTTCGACATCTTCTGGTCGCCGCCCGACCCCCGCGTGATGGCGGGCATGGTTCCCGGTCGCTCGCGGTCCCTGCCCCTGTCGCCCGAGAAGGCCCAGGCGTGGATGAACCTGCTC
>DASYBH010000177.1:0-7937 GCA_036500885.1 Candidatus Dormiibacterota bacterium | reverse complement strand
TCCGCGTAGGCGCCATGTACGAGTACGACATTGCGCACCGCGCGCTTGCCGATACGCGTAGCCGCCCGGGCTGTCGAGGCTCCGGAAAGCGTGGCCGCTGCGACTGCCGCGACCAGCACGGAAAACTGACGACGACTGATTGCCATTATTAACCTTCTCCTGAGAGCCAGGTGGTAGTGGGAGTCTATGCGCGAATCTCGGGCATCCCAAGCCTGTGAGTCGAGCCTTTAGACAAGCTGTTGAACATGGTGCTGGCCAGAGTCTTGTCGATCTGCCGGTGACCGGTGACCGCCCGCGCCGGGCGCCGCATCCAGCGCCTGCGGTTCCGAAGCCACGAAACACACGTCGTCGCCCACACCCTGATGAGCGCGTCACAGTCCGCGTTGTCGCCAGCATGGGCGACGGCCCGCTTCACCTATTCTGCGAAGCTCTTGGTGGAGCCCGCCTGAATCTGATGGCGGGTCATGCGACGAGGGCGAGAGCGTGCTGCTCGAGCTCCCGCAGTCGTCGGTCGAAGGCTCTTGTCAGCGGCCGTGGCCTGGGCTACGATCGTCTCTTCCGCTTCCAAATCTCGACGGCTGCTCGAAATTTCGACGGAGGGAGAGATCATGTCCCGTTTCTTCGCCCTGGCCCGACGCGGACGCGCCGCAGCTCTGCTCGGGCTCGCCTCGCTCCTGGGGGTGACGACGATGGCTGGAGCCGCCCCCGCCGGCGCCTCCCCGGCGCCACCCAGCATCAGCAGCGCACCGTTCGGCAGCGTTCCCGTGACTCCGACCGCGGTGGGCCTGACCAGCAGCCAGAACTGCCTCGACGTCTCCGGCATCCTGAACGGCAGTCCCAGCACCACGAGGGCTGACGTCAGCCTCTTCACCCTGACCAACTCGCGGGGCATGGTGGTGAGGATCACGAACTACGGCGGGATCATCACGTCGATCCGGGTCCCGGACCGGCAGGGCCGTTCGGCGGACGTCGCGCTCGGCTTCGACAACGTCGCGAGCTACACGTCAGCGCTCTACCTGACCAAGAACCCATTCTTCGGCGCCGCGATCGGCCGCTACGCGAACCGCATCGCCAGGGGCCGGTTCACCCTCGACGGCAAGACCTATCAGCTCCCCACCAACAACGGGCAGAACTCCCTGCACGGTGGGGTCGCGGGCTTCGACAAGTGCGTCTGGACGGCGACGCAGGCCACGGTGGTCCACGGCGAGCCCACCCTCACGCTGACCCGGACGAGCCCGAACGGGGAGATGGGGTACCCGGCCCAGCTCCTCGCGCAGGTCACGTACACGCTGACCGCCGGCAACGCGATTCGCATGGATTACCGGGCGGTCAACCAGGACGCGAGAGTGAGCACGGTGCTCAACCTGACGAACCACGCCTATTTCAACCTCGCGGGCGAGGGAAGCGGCGATGTCTACGGCCAGGTCCTGACGATCAGGGCCCAGCAGTACACCCCGGTCGATGCCGCGCTCATCCCGACCGGCGCCATTGACCCCGTGGCCGGCACGCCGCTGGACTTCACGCGCCCGCACGCCATCGGCCAGCGCATCCGCCAGGACTTCCCGCAGATCGTCCTCGGCCAGGGCTACGACTTCAACTGGGTCCTGGACCGGCCCAGCCCGAACGATCGCTCGCTGATCCTCGCCGCGCGCGCCATCGATCCCGGCAGCGGCCGGGCCCTCGACGTCCTCACGACCGAGCCGGGCATCCAGTTCTACTCGGGCAACTTCCTCGACGGGACCCTCGACGGCAAGAGCCACCACATGTACCGGCAGGGTGACGGCTTCACGCTGGAGACCCAGCACTACCCCGACTCGCCGAATCACCCCAACTTCCCGTCCACAGTCCTGGGACCCGGCCAGATCTTCCAGTCGACGACGTTCTACAGGTTCTCGACCAGCGAGGCCGAGGAGTAGCCGAAGGGGGCCGAGGGCCGCGGGGCCGCACGGCCCCTCGGCCCCTCGGCCCGGCTGGCATGGCGTGCGTGCCTCGCTGACCTGCGTCTCGCTCGTCGCAAAGTCGCTCTCGTCTACGTCGCGCCGCTCCTGACGGGCGCGCCGATGTCCAGGTTCGCGGTGACCGTCCGTTCGCACGGGCATAATTGGGTGGCATGGCTGGCCTCCAGGATCCCGATGTCGTGGACCTCGTCGCCCAGGACGCCGACGGCAGGTACCTCGTCGTCATGGTGGAGGAGCGGCCCTGGGGCGCCGACCCGGATCAGCCGCGCCAGCTCCGCGAGAAGATCAACGCCTACGCGGGCTTCGTCCTCGACGGCGAGCTGGCCAGGCGCCACCCGGAGATCGGTCTCGGCGCCGACGTCCGCATCCAGCTCAACTGCCCGCAGCAGCCGGAGGGCGAGATCGCCGCGATCGCACAGCACGCCGCGGCGCAGCTCGGCAGGCTCGGGATCGGCTTCGCCGTCCGCGTCCTGCCCGCGAAGCCGGGCGCGCGCTAGGCCGCCATCCTGGCCCGCGCCGCCGCCGCGAAGCGGCGCACCTGCTCCGCCGCCGGATCGCGCCGCTCACCCAGGTCCGCCAGCGCGCGCTCCAGCGCCGCCTCGGCCCGTGCCCGGTCACCGGCCAGCAGCCAGGCGACCGGGCGGCGGAATACGAGCTGGTGATCGAAGCCCATCCCCTCGTCCAGCAGCCGGCACAGCGTGCGCAGGTCGGCGGCCGACCGCATGAACGGCACCCCGTAGGTCAGCACCGCCTCGACCAGCTCGCGCGCCGGCTCGCCGGGCGCGGCGGTGTCCACCCGCCACGCCCGGTACCGCCGCCCCGGCATGAGGTAGCCGATCGGGCTGCTCACCGTGGGCGGCCGGTAGGCGTCGAACTTCACGCCCATCAGCTCCGCCACCATCCGCTCCACGCCCTGATGGCGCACGCCCACCACCGGGTTGACCTCCACGACGCCGACCGCCAGGTGCTGGGTGGCAGAGTTCAGCCCCAGCCAGCCGAGCACGTCGTCGCCGAGGTCGAGCGTGTAGATCTGCCCGGCCCGCTTGCGGAACCCGGCGGCGGCCAGGCCCTCGCCGGCCGCTGCCGCCACGCTTTCGATCAGCCGCACGCTACATCAAGGGTAGTGGACCACCCACACCGGTGTCGGGCCCATCGGCTGCCCGACCGTGAGGCCGGCGTTCGCCGCGTTCTGCCCCGCCGGCACCGCGCCCCCGGCCTGGATGCCGGGGAAGCCGGTGGCCTGGTTCGGCGTCAGCACGCCGCCGCCGGTCTTGACCTCGACGAACGCCTGCTGTCCGTTCGGCAGCTCCACGAACAGGTCCGGGCGCGTTCGCACGCCGTTGACGTCCATCGTGATCTCGCGGCCGAGCACGCGCCCGCCCGCAGCCTCGATGTCGGCGACCGCCTGGTCGACCCCGGCCTGGCCCTGCAGCACCGGGCCGATGCCGCCGCGCGACGCTGCAGCCGCGGCCGCCTCCTCCGCCGCCCCGCCGCCGAACATCTCGGCCACGAGCGGGCCGGCGATCGCACCCACCGCGCAGCCGGCCAGCGCCGGCAGGATCGCGTCCTGCCAGTGGAACTTGCGACCCGAGAGCTTGGCCGCGCCCCACGCCGCGCCGGCCCCGAGCGCGCCGCCCGCGAGGCAGCCGATCAGCTGCGGGATGAACTGGCCGGACGGGTCCGTGAAGTTCGTGGGGCTGTTGCCGGCGTAGGCGCTGGTGTTGACGCTGCCGCCGGCGAACCCCAGCGGGTCCTGGCTGATGAAGCGCTGGAGCGTCGGGCTGTAGTAGCGGGCGCGGTTGTACTGGAGGCCCGTGCCGTCGTTCTCGCGGCCGGTGAACTGCGTCGGGTTCGCGTCTGCGGGCCCGCTCGCCGTGACCCCGCCGAACGGCTCGTACGTGTAGCTGGTGCGCACCGCCCCGCCGGCGTCGGCCGTCGCGACCGTGGAGCCCAGCGCGTCGGTCAGGAGCGAGCGCGTGCCGGAGCCGTCGCTGCGCGCGAACACCTCGTCGGTGGCGCCGCTCAGGATCGTGGCGCTCACCGCGCCGCCCGTCAGCTCCTGGGCGACGTTGGCCCCGTCGTAGAGGAACTGCGTCGCGGCCGCGTTCACGGTGAGGCCCGTCCGCCGGCCAAGGCCGTCGTAGGTGAAGCTGGCCGTGGTCGCCGGCCCGCTGATCCCGCTCAGCTGGCCCCTGGCGTCCCAGGTGTAAGTACTGGTGCCGTCGCCGGTCAGGTTGCCGGCCCGGTCGTACGTGACTGCCGCGCCGTTCCACGACGTCAGCTGGTTCGCCGCGTCGTACGTGGCGCCGCTCATCGCCTGCGGCAGGCCGCTGCGCGCCCACGCGCCGTCGGTCGAGACGCGCCGCCCGGCCGCGTCGTACGTGTACGAGAGGTCGCCCAGCGGGCTCGCGCCCAGGGCGTACGCGATGCTGCCGAGTTGCGACGCCGCGTCGTAGGAGAACGTCTCGGCGACGCCGTCCGGCAGCGTGATCGTCGCGGGTCGGTTGGCGGCGTCGTACGTCTTGCTCACGAGGGTGACGCCGGCCTGGGTGATCGCTGTCAGCCGGTTGGCGTCGTCGTACGTGTAGCCGAGCGTGGACCCGCCGATCGTCTTGGAGACCAGCCGGTCGGCAGCGTCGTAGCCGTAGCCGATCTGACCACGCGGGCTGGTCACCTGCGACACCCGGTCGAGGTCGTTGTAGGCGAACTGGGTGGCGCCGTCCAGGCTGTCGGCCACCCCGGTCAGCCTGCCCGTGGCATCGTACGTGTAGCCGAGCGTGCTGTCGTACGTGGTACTGGCGCCCGACCCCACCGCGTTGTAGCCGGTGAACGTGCGCCGGCCTCGACCGTCGTAGCGCATCGCGGTGGTCAGGCCCCTGGCGTCGACCAGGCTGGTGAGCTGCCCGGCGGCGTCGTACACGTACAGCGTGACGCGGCCCAGCGGGTCCGTCCGCGTCATGGCGCGGTCCATCTGGTCGTACGTGTAGGCGGTCTGGTGCCCGCTGGCGTCCGTCAGCGTGAGCGGGTTTCCGTTCGCGTCATACGTGGACGTGGTGGTCGCCCCGGCCGCGTCGGTGACCGAGGTGACCTCGTTCAGCGCGTCGTAGTGCGTGATCGTGCGGCCCCCGAGCGCGTTCGCGGTCGCGACGACGCGGCCGCCGCCGTCCGCGAAGAACGACGTCGTGCGGCCGAGCGGGTCGGTGAGGCCGCTGAGGTCTCCCAGGTCGTAGGTGTACGCGATGGTGTGGCCGAGCGCGTCCGTGATGGAGGCCGGCCGGCCGTCGGCGTTGGGCACGGTCGCCGTGGTGTGCCCGAGCGGGTCGCGGACGCCGGTCAGGTTGCCGTGCCCATCGTGCGTGAACGTCGTCACGTGGCCGAGCCCGTCCAGCACCTGCGTGACCTCGGCGTACTTCGGGTCGTACGTCAGGGAGGTGGTGACTGCCTGCGGCGTGCCCGCGAGGCGTGTCACGCCGGTCGGGTTCGCCATCGCGTCGTACGTGAACGCCGTGCGCCGGCCGGCCCCGTCCGTGACGCTCGTCACCAGCTCGCTGGCCGCGTCGCGCGTCAGGGTCGTGGTCGTCTGCTCGGGCAGGCCGGCCGCGCGGGTGTCGGTGATCGACTGGCCCGCGGCGTCGAACGTCACTTTGCGCACCTGCCCGAGCGCGCCGGTGACATCCGTCTCCGTCACGTTGCCGCTGGCGTCGAGGACGTAGGCGAACTGGACGACGCTGCCGTCCGCCAACGTCTGGCGGGTCACGCGGCGGTTGGCGTCGAAGACGTTCGTGACGAACGTGATGCCACGGGCGTCCACCACCGAGGTGATGTCGCCGGCCGCGCTGTAGTGGTATGTGCCGACGCCGCCCGCGAGGTCCGCCGCCGTGGAGAGGCGGCCGGCGCCGTCATACGTGTACGTTGCGCTGCGGCCGAGGTTGTCGTGGACGGCCGTGATCCGGTTGGACGCGTCGTACGTGAACTGGAGCCAGCGGCCGTTCGGGGAGATCGCCTCGACGATCGGGCCGAGCCGGCCCGAGGCGCGGATCAGCGTGATCTGGTTGCCGCTCCGGTCCCTGATCGCCTGGAGCGGCGCGTTCTCGCCGAACACCAGCACCGTGCCGTCCTTCCTGGTCAGGTCCCAGCCGTTGCCGTTCCAGGCGACCGTCGAGCCGTACCAGTCCGTCGACGTCGACGCCGTCTTGAACACCGCGTCCGTCCAGCCGGTGCCGGCCGACGTCCGCACGAAGTGGATCTTCGTAGCGCCGGGCAGGTACAGGTCCAGCTCGGAGTACTGGTGCTGCGAGTACATGTTGATGTCGAGCGAGTGCGTCATCCCGACCCCGAACGGTCTCGACAGCGTGTCCCGCGGGATCTGGCGGCGGCCCAGGACCAGCGGCAGCGTGTCAGGCAGCACCACGTCCGTCTTCTGGTAGTCGAAGAAGCCGGTCGCCAGGCTGACGGGGTCGCCGTCGTCGCCGTTGGGGTCGGGAGGCATGCCGTCGGCCGGCGGCGTGAAGCCGCTGCCGTCGATCATGGCGCCGGTGAACTCCCAGACCACGACACCCGGGTCCGGCACCACCTGCGTCGCGTCCCGGCTCACGGTGCCCGAGCCGTACGTGAACCAGCCCTTCCTGGCCGCGTCGTAGTCCCAGAACTGGACGCGCGTGCCAGCGGCCAGGCCGGTGAAGTTCGGGTAGACGATCCGGGCGCCCTTCGGCCACACGTACGCGCCGCCGGGCTGCACCGTGAAGTAGACCGGCACGTCGACCGCGATGGGCAGCGGGAACGGCGGCCTGTCGACAGGGATGGCGGTGAGGCTGAGCCGGTCGATCACCTTGCCGTTCCGGTCCTTGACGACCGTGCCCCTGGGCAGGTGCACCTCCAGGCCGGGGATGTCGGGGTTCGTGAGCACGACCTCCGACGTGGTCGGCGACGGGAATGTGACCTCGTGCGCCGTGTCCAGCTTCGTCATCCAGATCGGGAAGGGGAGGACGCTGGTGCGGCCGGCCACCACGTTGAGGCCGACCTCGAAGAAGCCGAAGCTGGCCGCGGCCGTGTTGGCGGTGGTGCCGTCGATCTCCATGACGGCGTGGCCGGCGGTGAGGCCCTGGAGCACGAAGCGCCCGGTGGAGTCCGTCCTGGCGCTGACCCTGCCGATGCGCAGGGTCACGCCGGGCAGCGGCTGGCCGTCGAGCGTGAGCGCCTGCCCCGCGATCGCCGTGACGCCGGGGGCCGCCAGGAGCGGTGGAGTGGCCGGCGCCGAGCCGGCGGCGCCGTGGGTGTCGAAGATCGGCCTGCCGCCCACCCGGGTCGGGTGCCAGTCGATGGGCGCGGGCGGGCGCGGCGCCTGGACGGCGGCGGCCGGCTGGTCGGGCGTCTCGACCGGCCGGGCGGTGACCCGGCTCAGGGCGACGGCCGTAGCCGCGGCGAGGTCGATCTGGGCCGCCGCGGTGCCCAGCACGTCGTTCGTGGGATCGGCCAGCACCGTGAACGTGCCGCTCTGCCCGAGGGTCAGGGTGCCGGACGAGATGGTGGCGCTGGTGCCGTTGCAGCAGCTGCTGAACAGCGTGCTGCCGTCCGGGTTCTTGAGGGTGTAGTTGACCCAGCCGGAGCCGCTCGCGGCCGTGAACCCGAATCGGCCGACGATTCGCTGGCCCGAGCTGGCGGTGAAGGTGAAGACGACGTTCTGGCCGCGGACGGTGTTGGCGGCGATGACCTGCCCGCCGCCGATGGTGAGCGAGGCGGAGACGTCGGCGGGCACGTCCCAGGCCTCGACGGTCGCCGTGCCGATCACGTCGTTGCTGGGATCGACCAGGATCGTGTACGTGCCGGTCGCGGGCAGCGTCTGCGGGTCCACGAAGATCGTCGAGGAGGTCCCGTTGCAGCAGTTGCTGTACAGCGTACTGCCGTCGGGCTTTCGGATCGTGTAGTTGACCCAGCCCGAGCCCGACGTCGAGGCGAAGCCGAGCCTGGCCGCGACGCGCT
>DASYBH010000176.1:0-8225 GCA_036500885.1 Candidatus Dormiibacterota bacterium | reverse complement strand
GCCCGCCGGCGCGATCCTCGACCGCACCAACCGCAAGTGGGTCATGCTGGCATGCGACGTCGTCCGGGGCCTGGCCGCGGCCAGCATCGTGTTCGCCCTGGGGACCGGCCGGCTGACGTTCGGGCTGATCCTCGTCACGTCGGTGATCGGCGGCGTGGCCTACCCGTTCTTCGCGGTCGCCGAGCGCGCCTCCATTCCTCAGCTCGTCGCCCGGCCGCAGCTCTCCGGCGCGATCGCGCAGATCAGCGCTCGCGAGTACACCGGGCTGGTCGCCGCCCAGTCGCTGGGCGGCGTGCTGTTCGGGCTGGGCCGGGCGCTGCCCTTCCTGGCGGACGCGATCAGTGACGCGGTCTCGGTCGCCAGCCTGCTGCTGGTCAGGACCCGCTTCCAGGAAGCGCGCACCGCCCCCCGACGCCGGCTGCTCGCGGAGGTCCGCGAGGGCCTGGAATGGACCTGGCGCCGTCCATTCGTGCGAACGACCGCCCTGCTGAGCGCCGGTCTCGACTCCGTGACGAACGCCGTCTACCTCGCCGTGATCGTGGCCGCGCAGCAGCGTGGCGCCTCGCCGGCCGAGATCGGCGCTCTGCTCGGCTTCATGGGCCTGGCGGGGGTGGCCGGCTCGCTGCTCGCCACGCGCCTGGCGGCGGTGCTGTCGTTGCGCACCGTGGCGCTCCTCACGCTGGGCACATGGACCGTGCTCACGCCGGTCCTGGCCGTTGCGCCGACGCCGCTCCTGATCGGGCTGATCTACGGCGCGATGTTCGTCTTTCACCCGACGTGGGGAGCGGCCATCGGCGCCGCGCGGATGCGGGCCATCCCCGAGCACCTCATGGGCCGCGTGCAGAGCGCGGTGATGCTGCTCGCTCTGGGGGCGGTCCCCCTCGCCCAGCTGGGCGCGGGGTTCCTGCTGCAGCTGGGCGGACCGACCCGGACGATCCTCCTGCTGGCCGGCGTCATGCTCGTCACGCTTGCCGCCGCTCTCCTCAGCCGCTCGCTCCAGCGCCATCCGGACGAACCTCAGCCGGCACCGGGCTGACTGCAACTCGCACCGAACCGACGCTAGAGCGCTCTAGAGCCGGGCGAGCGCGCCGCTCTCCAGGAGCGCCCTGACGGCCGCTGCGCGATGGCTCCAGCGGTTCTTCTCGGTCTGCGTCATCTGGGCGAACGTCCTGCCCACCTCCGGCACCAGGAACACCGGGTCGTAGCCGAAGCCACCCCCGCCGTGGCGGCGCTCGACCACCTCGCCGTCCCGCATGCCAGTGAAGACGAGCGGAGGCCGGCCCGGCACCGCCAGCGCGAGCGCGCACACGAAGCGCGCTCGCCACGGGCGCGGGACGGTCGCCAGCCGGTCGAACAGCAGGCGCTCGCGCTCCTCCTGGGTGGCGGCCAGACGAGCCGAGCGAAGTCCCGGGAACCCGTCGAGCGGGGCGACCTCCAGCCCGCTGTCGTCACCCAGGGCCGGCAGGCCCGCCGCCGCAGCGGCCGCCTCCGCCTTGAGCGCCGCGTTGCCGGCGTACGTATCCGCATCCTCCGCGACGCTCGTGTCCAGACCGCTGAGCTCCACTCCCGCACCGGAGAGCAGCTGACCGAGCTCGCGCAGCTTGCCCTCGTTCCCCGAGGCGATGACGAGCCGGCCCATCAGCCCAGGGTGGCGATCGCGCGCTTCTGGTAGGTGATCAGCTCCTTGATCCCGCCAGCGGCGAGCCGCAGCAGCGCGTCCAGCTGCTCGCGGCTGAGTGGCTCCTTCTCGGCCGTCGCCTGGAGCTCGATGAACCGTCCGTCGTCGGCCATGACCACGTTCATGTCCGTGTGGGCCAGGAAGTCCTCGGCGTAGTCGAGGTCCAGCCGGGGTTCGCCCTCCACGATGCCGACGCTGACCGCGGCCACGAACGTGCGAAGCGGGTTGCCGTTCAGGACCCTGGCCTGCTGCATCCTCTTGATCGCCTGGTACAGCGCCACGAACGCACCGGTGATCGCGGCCGTCCGGGTGCCGCCGTCGGCCTGCAGGACGTCACAGTCCAGCGTCACCGTTCGCTCGCCGAGCATCCGGAGGTCGATCACCGTCCGGAGCGAACGGCCGATCAGGCGCTGGATCTCGTGCGTCCGACCGCCGATGCGGCCGAGGTTGGCCTCACGCTGGCCCCGGTCGTGCGTCGACCGGGGCAGCATCGAGTACTCGGCGGTCACCCAGCCCTGGCCGGAGCCGCGGCGGTGTGGCGGGACGCGGTCCTCCACGCTGGCGGTGACCCAGACCCGGGTACGGCCCATCTCGACCAGGGCCGAGCCCTCCGCATGGACGTTCACCCCCAGCTCGAGCTTGAAGGGACGCAGCTGATCCGGGCGCTCCCGCCCATCCGGCCTCGACAACGCGATTAACGGCCTGTGAGCTTCAGGAGCAAGGTGGTCGCCTCCCAGAAGATGTAGAGCGGGACGAAGACGAGCAGTGGAGTGAGAGGGTCGGCGCCAGGTGTCATGAAGTTGGCCGCCAGGCCCATACCGACCAGCCAGTAGGCACGATGCCGGTAGAGCCAGCGCGAGGTGATGATCCGCAGCATCCCGAGCGTGTAGAGCACGACGGGAAGCTCGAACACGAGTCCGAAGGCGAGGCTGATCAGCATGATGAAGCCGAGCAGCTCGTCCCCATTGGGGAGGTAATGGACGTCCGGCGGAGCGAAGCCGGTCAGCACCTTCATGAACAGCGGCAGTGAGAACTGCGAGAAGGTGATGCCGAGAACGAAGAAGAAGGTGGTGGCGAAGATGAGCGGGAGCGCCAGTTTCTTCTCGTGGTCGTGCAGCCCCGGGCTGACGAACCACCAGACCTGCCAGAAGATGATCGGGGCGGCGCCGACCAGGCCGACCACGAGGGCGATCCTCAGGCCGAGTATGAACGCGCCGGCGGGCGCGAAGTAGACCACGCCGGTCTTCTCGAGGTCGGCACGCAAGATTTCGAAGTGCAGGATCGGCTGCCAGAAGATGAACGCGACCACCGTCGCGACCAGCCAGCCGATTACGGCGATGATGAGCGCTCGCCGCAGATCCTCGAGGTGCTGGACGATCGACATCCGCGCATCCGCGTTGCGCTTCTCCGAGGACGTGCGGCGGCCCCTTTGGAGCAGGGCCATGGCGAGTAGCTGCTAGCTCTTCTTCTCGGGCTCGGCCTTGTGGTCCGCAGCCGAGCTCGTCGCCGGGGTCGGGGTCGGGGTCGTGTTGTTGGTTGCGGTGGCCGCCCCGGAGGGCTCCTTGTCGTGGACCGAGGAGGTGACCTCCTCTCTGATCTCGTTGGAGGCCTTGCGGAACTCACGGATGCCTCGGCCCACCGCCCCTCCGAGCTCGGGCAGCTTACCCGGACCGAAGATGATGAGAACGATGGCCAGAAGGATGATCAGCCAGAACGGATGAAAGGGCAAACCCATCTTCTAAATTAACCTCCAGGAGATTATATGCCTGCGCCCGGCGCTCTCCCCCCGTCTCAGGCGCGCTTGATCTCCACGCTCAGGATACGGTCGGAAGTGCTCAGCTGACCCACGATGTCGAATCCCGCGGACACCGTCGCGAAGTGGTTGTAGACGGCTGTGGGGCTGCCACCCGGCCAGGCCTGCTTGAGGATGAAGAACTGGGAGCCGCTGATCGTCCCATCGGGGAACCGGGCCATGCCGATCGACCCTGGAGCCCACTGCTCGTCGGCCGCCGGCGGCTCCGGGGGCAGCGCGTAGCCGGGACCGCCCTGCCCGTTGCCCAGCGGGTCGCCGCTCTGGACGACCCAGTCCAGGCTCCGCCAGAACGCCTGGCCGTTGAAGTAACCGTTCTCGGCGAGCACGACGAAGTTGTTGACCGTCTTCGGCGTCTGCCTGGTCAGGAACGTCAGGACGATGTCGCCCTTGGTGGTCCTGACCGTCCCGGTGTAGTTCGCCTTCGCGTCGATGCACTGCGGCGGGGCCGCGGAGTAGAGCTTGGGCGCCAGCTGTGATGTCGTACCACATTTCGCGAACGCGGCCGGCGGATGCGGGCTGACCGCCCAGTCGATGCCGATGCCGGCCCCGATCACGAGCGCCACGACCACGGCGCTGATCGCGAGCGCCACGAGCGGGCGCATGCCGCGCCGGGCCTCGGGCTCGGGCGGGGTGGAGGTCACTCGCCGCTTGGACACGGGCACCTATGTTAGCGGCCGGTCACCGCCGGCCGGCGTGGCCAGAGATCGATCTCGCGCACCGCCGGCACCCGCTCACCGAACAGGATCTCGGCCACCTCGCCGAACCGCTCCGGCACCGCGGTGACCAGGAGCTCGTGCTCGAGTGAGCCGTCGCCAGGCTCGGCCCGCATGCGCGCCCGGTCGAGCCGCCGCTCCACCATCGCCGCCGTCGTGGAGGCGGAGTCGACAAGGTCGAAGCGGCCCGGGTAGACGCGCTCGATGGCGGGGCGCAGCAGCGGGTAGTGGGTGCAGCCGAGAACCAGGACGTCAGCACCGAGCGTGACGATCTCCGCCAGGTCGCGCCGGAGCGCGTCCTCCGCCCGCGGGGTGTCGGCGTCGCCGGCCTCGACGATGTCCACCAGGTCGGGGCAGGCCTTCTGATAGACGCCCACCATCGGGTCCAGCTCCTTGATCGCGTGCAGGTACTCCTGGCTGACGCGCGTGCCCTCGGTCGAGATCACGCCCACCACCCCCTTCCCCGTCGCCTCCACCGCCGCCTGCGCGCCGGGGCTGATCACGCCCACGAGCGGCACGTCGAAGACCTCCCGCGCCTGGTTCAGCGCGGCGGCGGTCGCCGTGTTGCAGGCGATCACGACCAGCTTGACGTCACGCGACTCCAGGTAGCGAATGATGTCGAACGCGAACGCCTTGACCTGGTCCTGGTAGCGCGGACCGTACGGGAAGTGCAGCAGGTCGCCGACGTAGATCGTGCGCTCCAGCGGCAGCCGGTCCCGGATGGCGCGGAGGACGGTCAGGCCGCCGACGCCCGAGTCGAGGACGCCGATCGGCCGTGTGTCACCCACGGCCGCTCCGCCTCAGCGGTCTCACCGCGCGGACAGGCGGTAGCCGAGGCCCGGCACGGCCTCGAGGGAGACCGCCGGGTCGCCGTGCGCCTCCAGCTTGCGGCGCAGGCGCTGGACGTGGGGGTCGACGGAGTGGTGGTCGACGTCGGCGAGATAGCCCCACACCTTCTCCAGGAGCTGGGACCGCGTGAGGACCCGGCCCGGGTTGGAGGCCAGCAGCGCCAGGAGGTTGAACTCGGTCATCGTGAGGTTGACCTCGTGCTCGCCCACCCGGACCCGCCGGCCCTCCGTGTCGATCGTGATGTCGCCCACGCTGAGCAGGCGCTTGCGGACCGAACCGGTGGTCGCCATCTCCATCCGGCGCAGGTGGGCGCCGAGCCGGGCGGTCAGCACCCTGGCGTCGAAGGGCTTGGTGATGTAGTCGTCGGCGCCGACCTCCAGGCCGACCACCATGTCGACGTTGGAGTTCCGGCCGGTCAGCATCAGGATCGGGCAGATGACCCCCTGCCGGCGCAGCTCGCGGCAGACCTCGATGCCGCTGACGTCCGGCAGCACCCAGTCGAGCAGCACCACGTCCGGCTCGTTGACCTCCACGATGCGCATCGCCTGGCGACCGCTGGCGGCCTCCACCACCTCGTACCCGTCGCGCCGGCAGACCTCGCCCACGACAGCGCGGACCGCGGGATCGTCCTCCACGACGAGAACGCGCCGGCGACGCCGCATCTGGGTGGCGATCAGAGCTGCGGGGGGGTGAAGCCGACGGGTCGAGCGTTCCGCTCGGGCCGCTTGGCGCGCCGGAGCAGGATCGCGTGACGGTCGCCGGCCTGGACTATGTCGACCAGGTCCCACCCGTCGGCCGAGGCCGTCGTGAGCTGGCCGGCGAGAGTCGTGCCGTCCACGATCTGCTCCGCTGTGACGAGCTCGGTCCGATACTCGAACTCGCGTCCGCCGTCGGCAACGGAGGGGAGCGGCGCGGCTGGCGCAGTCGCGACCGCTGCCGGAGTCTCGTCCGGCTCCTCGTCGGGTTCAGGTTCCTCTTCGAGACGCTCACGCATCGCGTACGAATCTTAAGTCCGAAGGCCTGCTGGATGCGCCGGGACGGCCAACCGGACGGCCGGGCGGCGCTGCGGAAACCCAAGGGATTTACGACCGGGCTCGCGCGGCGGTAGGCTGTCCCTCGCTGACCGGGCCCGCGGGCTCGCCGGCGCAGGGGCATGTTGACCTGCACCCGACGAGCATCCGACAATGCGAACGTGTGTTCGCCAGAATTCCCCCCCGCCGTCGCCCGCCGCGGAGCGATCCTCGAGCTGGCCAGCCGTCACGGCCTCGAGGCCGTACGCTGGTGGCCCCCCAACGACGGTGACCTGCTGGTCGAGGGACTGCCGCTGAGCCTGCGGCAGCTGCGGGCCGACCTCGAGCGGGCGCTCGGCTGCAAGGTCGCGATCTACCTCGCGGACTGCCTCACCGCCGAGACGCGCGACCGGCTGCGGCACGAGACCGTCGATCTCCTGACGCTCGAAGCCGGTCCCTCCGATCCATCGCCTCCTCCCCCGCCGGCCCGAAGGACACGCCGGCTCGCCGGGCCACGGGCAACTGCTCCACGCCGCCGGTGAGCAGGTGGCTCCTCTCCCGGACACGGCGGCCGTGCGTCAGTCCGAAGTCGCCACGCGCAGCACCTGGAAGCCCGCGTCGGCGAGGATGCTCGGGAGGTCGCGGATGAACTGGGCGTCCTTCTCCCGCGTCGGCCCGGACAGCTGGCTCCAGGGCACCAGGTCGGGATGGAAGCGCCCGTCGCGGAACGGATCAGGGACGAATCCCTGGCCGAGCCGCTCGCGCACCCAGCGCTCGTGCTCCATCCTGGCGAGCATCTGCACCTCCTGCTCGTCGCGGTACGCGAAGGTCAGCGACGGATCGAACGCCGGGACCAGGATGCAGTTGATCGCGGCCAGCTTCTCGCCGACGTGCCTGGCCAGGTCGCGGTTCGACTCCCGGTACTCGTCGGGCAGCTGCCCCCACGGCAGCAGCGTCGGCCGGCTGCCCAACGCTTCCCCGTTCGCCAGGCAGGCCCCCAGGTACGAGGCGTGGAGCTCGCGCGCCAGCCGCTCGGTGACGAGACCGCCGCGGATGTGCTCCGGGCTGAGCCACAGGTCGCGGAGCGCCAGGACCCGCAGCGTGCCCCTGGCGTCGTCGAAGAGCCGGTCCTCACCGTGGAATGCGGCGCTGAAGGCGCTCCCCCGCTCCACGTACACGACGACCCTCATCGATCGCTGGTGCCGTGCCCGCAGCGCCCGAAGCGCGACGCGCAGGGCGACCGCCTCCTCGTCACAGCAGACGTAGACGCGATCGGTCTGGGGGCCCGCCGCCAGCAGCTCCGTCAGCAACACCTCGTCCAGTCCATCGGCGGGCAGGCCGTGCGCACGCACCTCGCAGGCCTGCAGCATGAAGGGCGCCTGCCTCTGCAGGCGAGCGACCAGCCCCGCGGCGCCGGCGTCGACCGCGGTCACGAGCAGACGGCCACCGCCGGGAAAGCTGGAGCGGCGGTGCCTCGCCAGCTCGACCAGGAGCGCCTGGCCGAGGCGGCCCAGGCCGACCACCACCACGTGCCCACCCTCGACGTCGGAGGGCGGCGGCTCGGCCTCCAGCAGCGCCAGCGCGGCAAGCTCGTCCGGATTGAACAGGTTCAGCTTGAGGCGCTGCCTGGCCGGCCACCCGAAGTGTCGAGCCGAGAGGCCCGCGTACACCTCCTGGTCCGCGATCGCGGCATAGCAGATCGGCGACTGGCCGGGAGCGGCCAGGCGGGCGGCCGTGAGCACGCTGGCCGCGCTGGCCGCGCTCTCCTCGTGAAGGATGAACACCTCCGCCGCCCGGTCCACCCCCGCGCGTCGCATCACCTCGCCGTCGCGCGGGTCGCCGGCGACGTGCAGCAGCCCGATCGCCCGAGCCGCCGCCGGCGACACCTGGTCGTCCACGACCACGACCGGACGGCCCGAGCGCCGCAGCCGGTTCCCGAGCTGCAGGGCGGACGGACCGCCACCGCAGATGACCGCGTGACCGCTGGCCAGGCGGATTCGCAGCTGCAGGATCCTGGTCTCGAGGAGAAGCCACACGGTCGCGGCCAGCGCGTACACGGTCGCCGCCGGGGCGCCGAAGCGAGCGACCTCCAGCGGCCACGGGTACGGGCCCCCATAGGACACCGGGAGCGAGTTGACGACGAAGAGCTGCAGATCGTAGTA
>DASYBH010000175.1:0-13399 GCA_036500885.1 Candidatus Dormiibacterota bacterium | reverse complement strand
TGCGCGCGGTGACCGCTCCGAACCGGTCGACGTGGGCGGTCAGGGGTTCTGGGTGAGCCCGATGACGTTGCCGTCGGGATCCTTCACGGTGGCGGTCAGCTTGCCCGCGCCGACGTCCTTGACCTCCTGCTGCGCCTCCGCGCCGGCGTCGAGGAGCGCCTGCAGGCTGGCCCTGATGTCGTTGACCTGCCAGAACGTCACGGGGCCGGTCATCCCGCTGCGGTGCCACCCCGCCTGCTCGGCCACCCCATTGGGAACCAGCCCGATGGTCTGGCCGTCGACGTTGTAGCCGACGTAGTACGGCGAGTCGTGGAGCGGCTCCCCCACGAGCGCGCGGAACAGGCCCTTGGCCTTCGTGAGGTCCTTGACGGGGTAGAGGATGGTCTTGACGCCTTCGGTCGTGGTTGTCATGTCGATCACGGTATGGACGGAGGGCCAGGCGCCGCTTCTTCGATCCTGACCGTTTTCAGCCGGTTCGCTCGTGATCGGTGGCGAGGCGAGGGAGGGGTAAGCTGATGCTCGCCCCGGCATGGGTTTGGTCGTCGGAGGCGGCTCCGGCGGCTGCGAGGACCCTCGGCCGGGGGCATCTGAACTCAAGATCGGGCTTCGCCGGTGTAGCTCAGCCTGGCAGAGCAGCGGCCTTTTAAGCCGATGGCCGCGGGTTCGAATCCCGCCGCCGGCACCAGCTTCGGCGAGTTCAAAAATCGGCCGCAGTTTCTCGCCCGCGGCGCGGCCAGGAGCGCTCCGCTACGGCGGTCGACCAGATGATTCCTTCGGCTGCGTCAACCGGTCTCGTGATACCGTATTTAGTATCATGCCCGGCCGTGGAGCTTCGCCAGGAACTCGACCGCCTCAAGCGAAGCCGACGCAGCACCCGACCGGCGGACCTGGATCTGCTCCTCCGCCGAGTGGGGTACGTGCGGCGGCAGGGCAAGGGCGATCACTGGGTATACACGCATTCGAAGCGGCCGTTTCCGCTGACGATCGATCCACGCAACCCGCTGCTCCCCGCCTACGTCAGCAAGGCCATCCGGGCCATCGAGGAGGTCTTGGGCAACGATGAGGACGCTTGAGGAGTATCTGGAACTGCCGTACGCCATCGTGGTCGTTCACGACGTCGATGAGGATGGCAACAACGGGTGGGTTGCTGAGGTGGAAGAGCTGCCCGGAGCCATCAGCCAGGGTCGAACGCCGGAGGAAGCCGTCGAGAGGGTCCGCGAGGCCATGCGGGACTGGATCGCCATCGCTCTGGAGGACGGCATCGCCATCCCGGAGCCTCGGGCCACCGCGGACTTCAGCGGACGATTCCTCGTCAGAGTTCCCGCGAGCCTGCACGCAGACCTGGTACGCAGCGCTGATCGGGAGGGCGTCAGCCTCAACCAGTTCGTGGCGGGTGCCCTCGCCGGCGCGGTCGGCTGGCCGCGGGCGAGGCCGAGCCGCGCCCGCTCGAAGCGGTTGCCACGAGGGCCAAATCGGGCGCGCGTTTAGCAGCCGTAGCCGGCGACCGGCATCCCTCCGCCGTGCCCATTTGGGGCTCTGGCCGTAAAGGTCCACCGGTTCGGGTTGGCGGGTCTACGGTGCTCGTGTGAGCGATCAACGTGTTGCCCATGGCTTCACGGCGGGGACGACCAGCTGCGGCCGGCCGAGTGGGTCCGGGTGTTGGACCGGTTCGGCGCCGAACCATTCTACGCGTCCTAACAAGCAGCAGCCGCAGGAACTCCTGCACGCTGGTCCCGGCGGGTCGTTCCTTCGTCCGCCCTGACCGATTGCAACGTGTGTCCCTCACAAGTTTCAAGTCCACGACTTCGTGTTAGATTCACCGGTATGACATACGTGGTCAACGTTCCGTTCGAGGTCAGCACCCCGCTGGCCGAGTCCGATCCGGACGTTCGGTCGATTTCGCGCCTGCCGGGATTCATGGGGCTCGAGTCCGTTGATCGGGACAGGGTTCGCTACGAGCTGGCGATCGAGGTCGAGGGGGGCTCGGTTCGGGACGCGATGGACGCGGCCGAGGAGTTGCTCGTCGACTACGAGAACGCGCTCGCGGCCTACCGCCCGAGGCTGCTGGCTGCCATCGCTCCCGAACTCCGGTAGTCGTTTCGGCTGATCGCGACGCGCGTCGGCGTCTCCTCGTGACGCTGACGCTCGCGTCGCCCGGCAGCCCGTCGCGGGCGAGGCCGCACGCGCAGAGCCATCAGATCGCGCTTGCGAAGAGGACCATCACGCCCCGGGCCTCATCGAAGGCCATGGGCGGAAGGAAGGCTCCGGAACGGGTGAGCGGCAGCACCGGCGCGTGGTCGGTCGGAAGCTGTGTCCACGACCTCGAGTCCCACGTCCAGGTGGTCGTCCGGCACGCGGTTCGATCGCAGGCGGAGGGATCCTGCCGCACCAGCATGACGGTCCGCCGGACAGGGTCGTACCCGCCCGTCCCCGGGGTGATCGCCGGCTGATCGTGCGCCTGCCAGCGGGCGCCGTCCCACGTCCAGGTGGCGCGGTTGCCCACGTAGACGAGCTGCTCGTGTGAGCCGTCGTAGACGAGGTGGGCGTCAGCGCGGTCGTCTTCGATTCCGCCATTCTGCGCCGTCCAGGTGCGGCCATCCCATGACCAGGTGCTGCTCGAGAGCGCGAACACCAGCAGCTTTCGGCCCTCGTCGTAACCGACGGCAAAGGTCGAGGGCGCCGATGCGGAATCGCGGGCCGGCACGCGCGGCGCCCCTGTCATCGCCAGGGCCAGCCAGTCGGAGCCCGTCCATGCCCATGCCTGCCCGACGCCGCTGACGTACAGGACCCGTTCGAGCCGGCTGTCGTAGACCATCGCCCCCGGCCCGACCTCGCTGGGGGCCGATCTCAGGAGGTGAGCCAGCCAGTGCTGGCCGTCCCACGTCCATGTCCGGTTGACCTGCGTGACGCATCCGCCGGTGAAGCCCATCACCAGCTTGCCGCAGCCGTGGTCCCAGAGCACGAGCACGCCGTGGGCCCGATCGTATGCCATGTCGGCATTGTTGCTGTAGGGGCCGGCGCCGCCGACCGGCGCCCCCGAGTAGCTGGCGCCGTCCCAGGTCCAGACCGCGGCCGCGGCCGAGCCGCCACTCCCGTAGATCGGTGTCGACGGCTGTCCGAACCGCATCGAGATCCAGGTCCCCGCCACTGTCGCCAGAGCGAGCGCGGCCAGCGCCAGCAGCGCCAGGATCCTGGCGCGGCGGTCGAGCGTGGCCCATCCGCTCGGCGTGTCGGGTCGATGCACCGGCGTCGGCCACATACGCCCACGCTAAGCTGCGGCTCCGGCGGCCGTCTGCGTATCGATCCGACAGTCCAGGGGCGGTCAGCTTCGTGTCATCCGCCCGATGCAGATGGTGCCTTTTCCGTTCGGTCTCTCCGTATGAGGTGGCCACCTCCAGCTCTAGGCTGGGCGTCGCGCATGCTGGACTGGACAAAGGGAAGCGCGCGAATACCACGACCCGTAGAGAGGAGGACTCTGTGAATCTCGCCGTGTATCTCGACTTGTTGCCCGCCCCGGCGTGGCTGGACTCCGGGCATACGGCCTGGCAGCTCGTCGCCGCGACGCTGGTTGGCCTGATGAGCGTTCCGGGGCTCGCGATCCTGTACTCGGGCCTCATGAAGCGCAAGTGGGCGCTCAACTCTGCCCTGATGGTCCTCTATGCGTTTGGCGCGACGCTGGTGGTGTGGAGCTTCTGGGCGTTCAAGATGTCCTTCGGGGCGCCACTGGTCGACGCGCTGCACTTCATCGGCGTTCCGGGGACGATCCTGTCTCCGGGTGACCTTCAGGGGCAGGCGGTGATCCCCCTGCTCAAGGGCGCGATTCCCGACCTCAAGTTCCCGCTCTCCGCACTCGCCTACTTCCAGTTCGTCTTCGCGGCGATCACCGTCATCCTGCTCCTCGGCTCGATCCTGGGTCGGACCAGCTTCAAGGCCTGGATGCTCTTCGTCCCCGTGTGGATCACCGTCGTCTACGCGGTCAACGCCTTCAGCATCTGGGGCGGCGGCTGGATCGGCGCCTTCCCCGAGTGGCTGAGCGGGATCGGCGGCACTGGCGCCCTCGACTTCTCGGGCGGCTATGTGATCCATGTCGCGGCCGGCATCTCGGGCCTCGTGGCGGCCGCTGTCATAGGTCCACGGCTGCTGACCGACCGTGAGAACAACCGACCCAGCAACCTGATCGCGGTCATCACCGGAGCCGGTCTCCTGTGGCTGGGCTGGAACGGCTTCAACGGTGGCGACCCGTACTTCGCGGGGGCCGACGCGTCCGGCGCGGTGCTCAACACCAACATCGCGGCCGCGACGGCCATGATCGCCTGGATGTTCCTCGACGTCTTCATCGTCGGCCGGCCGACCGTGGGTGGCATGGTCAACGGGATGATCGCCGGTCTTGTGGGCATCACCCCCGCCGCCGGCTTCGTCGACGGGTACGGCGCCTTCGCGATCGGCATAGCGGCCGGCGTCATTCCGTTCTTCACCTTCAACTACCTGGTCAAGGTCCCGCCGTTCAACCGCATCGACGACACCCTCGGCGTGATGCACACGCACCTCATCGCGGGCGCCGTCGGCGGCCTCATGGTCGGCCTGCTCGCCAACCCCAACGTGATCGAATACGTCGGGAACGGCAAGACCGCCGCGGTTTCGGCACAGGGTCTGCTGTTCGGCAATCCGAAGCAGTTCGTCGCCCAGATCATCGGGCTCCTGTTCATCCTCATCTGGGACGGCGTCCTGACCTTCGTCATCCTGAAGCTGATCTCACTGGTGATCCCGCTGCGGCTCACCGACAAGCAGCTCGAGGTGGGCGACGAGGCCGTCCACGGCGACGGGGCCTACGAGCTCATGCCGGTCCCGCCCGGCGCCTCTCACTCGGAGGCTTCCCCGGTGGCCTCGCCGACCGCCTGACTCAGCGACACGGCGCGAGGTCCGTAGGGGACCTCTCCGCTGGCGGGCCTGGCCATCGGCCAGGCCCGCCGGTCGCGTTCCGCGATCCGGCCGGCCTCCCGCCGGGACGCGGGACATTGGCAGAACGGAATCGTTTGTTCCGGTGTTATGATGCGGCCCAGTGGCTATCGGCGAGGCGCTGCTCGAGACGCTGAGCGGGCCGTGGTGATCCAATCGTGACCGACATCGCCTCCCGACGTCTCCACACCCAGCGGCTCACGGGCGAACCCTTCGCCGCGGCGGTGGACGCCGTGGCCTGGCTGGGCGCGGTGCAGTCGCAGGACTATGCCGGCGCCAAGTGGGCGCTGGGCCTGCGCACCCGGGCCGTGACGGACGCCGATCTCGACCGTCTGTTCGACGAGGGCGCCATCCTGCGAACGCACGTCATGCGGCCGACCTGGCATTTCGTGCTCCCTGACGACATCCGGTGGCTGCTCGACCTGACCGCCCCTCGCGTCAGGGCCAGGCTGGCTCACTACGACCGCCAGCTCGAGATCGACCCGGCATTGCTGGCGCGCAGTCACGCCGTCATCGAGTCGGCCCTCGGCTGCGGCTCTCCCCTGACGCGCGGCGAGCTGGCGGCGGCGTTGGAACGGGCGAAGATGCCCTCCGCCGGTCAGCGGATGGGGCACCTCCTGATGCACGCCGAGCTGGACGCGATCGTCGCCAGTGGCCCGCGCCGCGGCAGGCAGCACACCTACGCGCTGCTCGCGGAGCGCGCGCCCTCCGCGCGCCGGCTCGACCGCGACGAGGCGCTCGCCGAGCTCACACGGCGTTACTTCACCGGCCACGGCCCAGCCCAGGTGCAGGACCTGGTGTGGTGGTCCGGCCTCACGGTGGCGGATGTGAAGCGGGGCCTGGCTCTGACCGGGCCGGCCCTCGCGCACGAGGTGATCGGCGGGAAGTCGTACTGGAGCTCGCCCGATGCGCCAATGGTCGGTGGGCGGGCGCCGATCGTGCACCTCCTCCCGAACTACGACGAGTTCCTGGTTGCGTACCGGGACCGCACCGCCTCGCTCGACCCGGCTCGGGCCCTCGACACCGCCCCCCTTCCCAACGGCGGCATCCTGGGCAACGTCGTGGTCGTGAACGGGCAGGTGTGGGGCGGCTGGAAGCGAACCCTCCAGGGCCGGCAGGCCGTCGTGGAGCTGGGGCTGCTCGACGTCCTCGACACGACCGAGGGCGCCGCGCTGCGGGAGGCGGCAGGCCGCCTCGCCCCGTTTCTCGGTGTTCCGGTGACGGTCACGGGTCCCGCCCCGTCCTGACGGAGCCGCGCACGGCTCGACTCAGACCTGATGCGTGCAGTGCCCCGCGACGAGCTCACTCTGCGAGCACGGTCCGGTCCCTGGAAGTCTGTCGGGCGCCGGCCGGTTTCCCGGGTGAGGTCCCACCGCGGAACGCCCGAATCCACTGGAACAGGAAGGAGCACCGCATGACTGACGTGCTGAATGCGCTGGCGGGCATCGCCGCAACGTCGCCCGTTCTCGCGCTGCGTCAGCAGCGCCACGAAGCGACGGCACACGCTCAGGGCAGCTACGACGCGCTGTTCCGGCCACCCGACCCGGGCGGAGTGGGCAGCCTGGAGCGGGCCGCGGTCGCTCTGAGGGTGGCTGCGTGGCACGACGAGGCCGGCCTGGTCGACCACTATCGCCAGCTGCTCAGCGCGGCTGGCGAGGGCGGTGAGGAACTGGCCGGCGCCATCGTGACCGGGGCCGGCGGCGCCGGCGGCGTCGCCGTCCGGGATGGAGGCGGCGACCTGGCCGCTCGTCTCCGCGCCGAGCTGGATCATGCCGACCTGCTCGCCACCCATCCGGTGGACGCGCGCCCCGAGCACCTGGCCGCGCTGACGGCCGCCGGGCTCACGGTGCGGGACATCGTCACCGTGTCGCAGCTGATCGCCTTCGTCAGCTTCCAGGCCCGGGTGCTGGCCGGGCTGCTCCTCCTGGCCGGTACACCCTCGTCCCGATCGGCGCCGCCCGCCGGACCGCGGATCCGCACTGCCATGGCGCGGCGGGCCTTCACCCAGGAGGAGCTGGAGTGGACGCCCTGGGTGGAGCCGCTGTCGCTCGACGACACGTCACCCGAGCAGAGGGAGGCGCTGGGCGCTCGCGCGAGCTCGCCCTACTTCCGGCTGCTGGCCCACGACGCGCCGGTGCTGGTGGAGCGGACGGCGACCGATGTCGGCGTCTTCCGCAGCGAGCTCGGCCTGGCGCGCGCCGAACGCGAGCTGGGCGCAGCCGTGGCCTCACGGGTCAACGGCTGCGTGTACTGCGCCTCGGTGCACGCCCGGTTCGCCTCGCACTTCAGCGGCCGGCGTGCGGACGTCCAGCGGCTGCTGGACGAGGGCGTCGAGGCCGCCCAGGACGAGCGCTGGCGTGCGGTGATCGACTTCGCCGCGGCGCTGAGCCAGACGCCGTCGCGGGCGGACGAGTCGGACCTGGCGCGGCTGCGAGCGCTCGGCTACGGCGATCTCGAGATCCTCGACCTCGCGCAGGCGACGGCCTTCTTCGCGTGGGCCAACCGGCTCATGCTGACCCTGGGTGAGCCGGCGGGCGGCGGCTGACCGGGCGTGCGGCCCGCCCGCTGGCACGTCTCCTTGTCGTGAACACCTGGACGGGCGGCGCGGCGGACGGTGCGACCCCTCCGATGACACCCGCGACTGGACTCCCTACGGTGCGGGTGGCTCCCATGTGCGGGGGACCCAAGGCTGCGGTCGGTCGAGGGAGGAGTCTCACATGGGGAGGTCACGATGGCCGAAACGTTGACGAGCGCTGCCGCGGTGGTCGAGGCGGCCGCCGCGCCGCCGAGCGGGCTCAGGCGAGGCTCGCTGAGCATGGTGGAGGTGCTGTCGCAGTCGATCGCCAACATGGCGCCGACGGCCGCCATGGCATTGAACCCGCTGCTCGTCTTTCTCAATGCCGGCAACGGCACCTGGCTCTCGACCGCGATCGCCATCGTGCTGATGCTGTGCGTCGGCTACTGCGCCGCGCAGTTCGCCGGCAGGATGAACTCCGCGGGCTCGTTCTACGTGTGGGTGACACGCGGCCTCGGGCCGGGCTCCGGGCATGCCGCCGGGTGGGGCCTGCAGCTGGGCTACATCGTCACCGGGATGGCGACGATCGCGGGGTTCGGCATCTTCGGCGGGGATTTCCTCGACCGCATGGGCCTGCCGGGGAGCCAGCCGGCAACGCGCGCGATCCTCTTCGCGATCGACTTCGTGGTGGCCGTGACGCTCGCGATCGCCGACATGAAGCTGTCGGCGCGCACGTCGCTGGTGCTGGAGTCGATCTCCGTCGCGCTGATCATCCTGCTCTGCGTCGCCATCTGGGTGGCGCGCGGGGGGGTCGTCGACACCAACCAGGTGACGATGCGCGGGGTGCTGCCGGGCGGCGTGGTGGTCGGCGTCGTGCTCGCCATCTTCTCGTTCGTCGGGTTCGAGAGCGCCGGCTCGCTCGGCATGGAGGCCAGGAACCCGCAGCGCGCCGTGGGCAGGTCGATCCTCCTCAGCTGCCTGCTGGTCGGGTTGTTCTACGTGCTGGTCTCCTACTCCGAGGTCTTCGGCTTCCAGGGCACGAACCCCGGCTTCGCCAAGAGCTCGGCGCCGCTGCCCGACCTCGCCGGCCTCCTGCACCTCGGCTTCCTGGCCCCGATCTTCGACATCGGCATCGCCGCCAGCGGCTTCGCCTGCACGCTGGCCTGCGTCAATGCGGCCTCCCGCATCGCGTACGCGATGGCGCACGACGGCATGGGCGTCGATGCGCTGAAGCGCACGCACCAGAGCCGGAACACGCCCCACACGGCCATCCTCGTGGTGGCGGTGCCGATGCTCGTCGTGCCCGCGGCCCTGGTGCTGAAGGGCGCGAACCCGGTCGACGTCCTCGGCTGGACCGGCACGCTGTCCACGTTCGGCTTCATGGTCGCCTACGGCCTGGTGGCGCTGGCCGCGCCGCTCTTCCTGCGCCGCTTCGGCGGCCTCACCCCGATCGCGATCCTGGTGGGGGCGATCGGCGCCGTCTCGATGGCGATCGTGTTCTACGCCTCGTGGCTGCCGCAGACCATTCCCGGTGGCATCTTCCCGGCTCCGACGTGGCCGTACAACCTCCTGCCCTATGTCTTCTTCGGATGGATGGCCGCCGGTCTGGTCTGGTACCTGGTGGTCCGGCTGCGTTCCCCGGAGGTCGCGGCCGCCATCGGGACCCGGTTCGACACGCACGGAGCCTGACGGTTCGAGACCCGGCCGGCGTTTCCACGCCGGCCGGGTCGTCGCTCTGCGCCGATCCGCCCTCCCCCTGGGCTCGCGGGGGGTCGCTGGCGCCCGGTGTCCGGGCGGGGATCATGGACCGACTCGTATAGTCGGGCGTGCACGTAACGCCAGCGCCGGAGCAGAAGCATGCCTATGACCGAGCAATACGACAGGAGACGAGCCGTCAGTGCGCGGCGCCGCGAGCAGGTGCGCCATCTGGTGCGCTCGGTCGGGGTGGAGCTGCCCGACGGGGACCAGGTGCCGTTCTTCGTGGAATCGGCACCCGGCAGGTTTCGGCGCAACCCTGCGCTGAAGGCTGTCGAGGTCACGGACGAGCAGCTCCGAACTCTCCAGATCGACGCGGAGGTGCCGGCGAAGATCCCGCCGGACGGCCTCCCGACCTCCGCCCTGCGCCATCTCATCGAGATCGGCCTCAAGGGCGGTGACGAAATCTGACGGCGGGGACGGGCCCCGCCTTCAGACGGGCTTCGGCTGAGCCGCCTCCTCGGCGGTCCGCTACGGGCGGGGGAGGAAGATCAGCCCTGATACCGCCATCAGGACCACCCCCACGACGATCTTGTAGCCGCCGTCGCGGATGAAGGCCAGCCCGAGCAGGAACACCATCACCGGCCACCGGCTGAGGAAGCTGGCCAGGACGGTCTCGACGGTTGCGCTGCCCGGTGTGAACGGGACCACGGTGGCCGCCACCAGGAGGAGCACCGCGATCACCTCCCAGAGGAGATTGCCCCTGCCCTCCCGCGCGAGCAGGTAGCCGCCGACCAGCGGGATCAGCGCGATCAGCCGGTAGACGACGCTCATGGGGTCCAGGGCGGGAAGCCCCGTCGGCAGGTGCAGCGTCGATTGCAAGAAGTGTGCGAGAAGGTTCATGGACTGCTGCCTCACATGTGAAGTGGGCGGACCTATCCAAGCGTAGTGCCCACGGCGCGGAATCGCCACCGGTGCGTGGCCTTGCTGGCGGGATCTCGAGGCGTTCCATGCGGATCACAGCTGAACGGTCTGCGGCGCGATGCGCTGCCAGACGTCCGCGGGGAGCTGGTCGGCGAGATAGATGGCCACGCGGCAGCCGAGGGCGCGCTCGAGGTCGGCGCGGAACGCCGGCAGGCTGCCGGGGACTCCCTCGACCAGGAAGTCCAGCCAGCTCGGGCTCGCGGTCGGCGGCCACCAGCGGATGCCGTCGAGGTCGTGCTGGGTGGCCACACCCTGGATGGCCTGTCGGCGTGCATGTATCAACTGTTCCACGCCACGCGCCGCCCCCGAGGGCCTGCGCAGCATAGACCATAACGCGTCGGGCGGCCCGCGGCAAGCAGCGTGGCGCCCAGCTGGACGGCAACGGGCACGCGTGCTCTGCGATGCTGGAGACGTGCGACCGCTGATGACCCTCCTCGGCGGGCTGCTGACCGGCCTGGTGGCCGCCTGCGCCGCGCCGGACGGCGCGGCCACGGCCTCCACCGCGGCCGTGCCCGGCTACGCGACAGTGATGGACATGCCCGTGCCGGGCGGCGCGTCGGGCTGGGCGTACCAGGTGCTGGACGCGCACACCAAGCGGCTCTACCTGGCCCAGTCGGGCGCCGGCCGGGTCGTGGTCGTCGACCTGGCCCAGGCTCGGGTGGCGGCGACCGTGCCCGGCATCGGCTCTGCGCACGGCCTGGCGCTGGCCGCCGGCCTCGGCCGGCTGTACGTGACGGCGATGGCCAGCAACGAGGTGGCGGTGGTCGACGTGTCGAGCGTCCGGGTCGTCGACCACATCCCCGCCGGCCGCGCGCCGGACGGGCTCGCCTACGTGTCCTCGCCGGGCCGGCTCTTCGTCTCGGACTCGGACGGACCGGGCCTCACCGTGATCGACGTGCAGAACAACCAGCCGCGGTCGCGGATCGAGCTCGGCGACGGCGTGGGGGACAGCCAGTACGACCCCTGGAGCGGCCGCGTGCTGGTCGCGGTCGCCGGCCGGCGCGAGCTGGTGGCGCTAGATCCGAGCTCGGCGGCCGTCGTCGCCACGTACCCGCTCCCCGGTTGCGATGGGGCCCAGGGGGTGCAGGTGGACGTATCGGGCCAGGATCGCGTCTTCGTCGCCTGCGAGGGTAACGCGCGCCTGCTGGGTGTGGACCTTCACACGGGCGCCGTCAGCGCGCCTGTCGAGGTGGGGGCGGGCCCCGACATCCTGGCGCTCGATCCGATGCTGCACCGGCTGTACGTGGCGTCGGCGAGCGGAATCCTCACCGTGGTGGATACGAGCGGCGCCGACCCGGCGGTGCTCGCCAGGGGGTACGCCGGGCCCGATGCCCACTCCGTGGCCGTCGATCCGGACACCCACCTGGTGTACCTGCCGCTGACCGGCGTGAGAGGCCGCTCGGTGGTCAGGGTGCTCGCCCCGCAGTAGACCTCCGGGAACCCCGAGGCCTAGTAGACGAACGATTCCGAATTGGTCTGAAGCACGAAGCCACGAAGACCACCCCATTTTCGACCTCTCGGGTGCCGCCGCGGCGGCATGGCCGATTCGTGCGTCTTCGTGTCCTTCGTGCCTTCGTGCTGCAACTCATTCAGACAATCGGCCGCTCGAACGGGCACCGCCCATCCGCCCGGGAACCGCACCGGATGCGGAATCGCTCACCTACTCGTGGACCGGAGGCTCGATCGTCAGCGGTGCGTCGAAGTCGCGGTAGCGGTGCGTCATGAAGTGAGCCTGGGCGCGCATCGCGGCCCGCTCGACCAGGCCCTGGCCGTCCATCCCCAGCTCGAACCAGACAGGCACCCCGTCCAGGTCCTCGTAGAACGACGCCATCTGCAGCACCTGGCCGCCGGCCTCCAGCGTTCCCAACGCGTGCGGCGACACGGCGCGCGCGCCGTCCCACACGAACGAGGGGACCTGGACCGGGGCGAGCGCCTGCGACCGCCAGGGCGCCCCGGGCCCGTCGCGCGAGTACAACCTGGGTCCGACGATCACGGTGTCCGCCCCGGCGCTGACCTGGTAGCTCAGCCGGTCGGGCGACTGGAACGCGTACGTCACCGACACCGGCCGCCTGGCGGGCTGCAGGGTCTCGTCCAGCCGGTAGGTGCGCAGCTCGTGCATCCGCTGCATCGCCTGTTCCACCTGCGCGCGGGCGTCGGGCGCGGGTAGTGGCGGCACGCTGAAGGTCGCCGAGCCGCCGGCCGAGCCCTCGGAGGGGCTGACCCCGGCCGTCAGCGTCTCGCCGCCGCGCAGGTCGACGCCGGCGGAGCGACAGGCCGGTCCACAGCGGTGCACCGCGACGGACTGTCCCGCCATGGTGACCGCCACCCGGAGGTTGCTCGCCGCGGGCTCGCCGCCGATCGGCAGGACGTACAGCCAGGCCGTGTTCCGGCCCGGCCTCCCCGGCCGGAGCGTCAGACCGACCAGCACGTCGCCGGCGCTCGAGGCCATTGTCAGGTCGCCCTCGGCGGGCAGGGCCTCCGCGGCGGTCGGGCCGGCCCGCGCCGCCTCGGCCTCCTGCAGGCGGGCGGGCGGCAGCGGGAAGGCGGCCAGGAGCGCCGACGCGCCGATGACCACGACGGCGAGCATGGCCTCCAGGCGCGGCGTGGGGTGGAGGCGGCGCCAGGCCAGGAACGACAGCGGCAGCATCAGCAGCACCGCCAGGCTCTTCAGTCCGAGCACCTGGCCGTAGGTCGACGCCACCAGGTCGTGCAGGCCGCTCAACTCCTCCATGCCCTGCAGCACCCCGGTCGCCGCGGTGACGGAGAACGCGACGAGGGCCACCGGCGAGAAGCGCCCGAGCAGACGCCGGCCCTCGCCGCCCAGCCACCCGCCCGGAGGCCGCTGGAGCGCCAGCGCCAGGATGCCGCCGGCCCACAGCCCTGCCGATGCCAGGTGCAGCGCCGTCACCGACACGCCCGCGATCGCCGGCTGCACCGCGGCCGCGTGGCCGGCGGCGGCGAGGCCGGCCAGGGCCGCGGCGAGCGGCAGCGCCGTCAGCCGCCGCCATCCGGCCGGCAGGACCAGCGCCGCCCCCAGCGCCACCACCTCCGCCGCCACCCGGGCCAGCCGAGTCCAGCCCACGATGCCGGTGGTCAGATAGACGGCGATCCGGTCGGGCGCCGGTGCGCCGGTCGCCACCAGCGCCTCGCCGAGCACCACCGCCAGACCGGCGATGCCCGTGACCGCCAGCATCACGGGCAGGGCCGCCGGGGCCCGGCCATTCCAGGGCAGCGCCGGCGGGCGGCTGG
>DASYBH010000174.1:0-6136 GCA_036500885.1 Candidatus Dormiibacterota bacterium | reverse complement strand
ACCGACTACCGGCCGGTCCGGCTCGAGCGCCTGCTGAGCGAGCGGCTCGCCGCGCTGGACACCACAGTGTGACGGGCTCTCACAACGGCGAGCCCTCTGATCCGCGGCCAATTTGCCAGCGTCCAGCACGCCTGGCCGGGGTTGGCCGGCCGCTCAGCCGAGCGGTCGGTCCTCGGTGATGCACAGGAGGCGGACGCGGCCCTCCGCGACGAGTCGCTCGTCCTCGTCGTAGATCCACGCCTCCCAGACCTGGCTGAGCCGGCCCCTGGTGACCGGTCGGGCGACCGCGTGGAGCCTGCCGGAGCGCACCGCCCTGATGAAGGAGGTGCTGTTCTCCAGGCCGACGACCCGCTGCCCGCGCGGCATCGCCACCACCGCCGCGCCGATGGATGCCAGCGTCTCGACGACCCCGCAGTGCACCCCACCGTGGACGATGCCGTAGCCCTGGTGGTGCTTCTCGGTCACCTCCCACTCGCACGTCACCTCGTCCGCGGTGGCCGTGAGGATGGTGATGCCCATCTCCTTCACCCACCCTGCCGGCAGGCCGTTCATGCGCTCCGCGAGGTCTTCGATCATCCCGCGCACCAGCGTACGTGGGAGCGCGGGAGAGGGGGCCGGCGCGGCCGGCCCCGAGGCCTTCAGCTCAGAGATCGATCACGACGCGACGCTGTCAGAGATCCTCGATTGTCGTCAATGAACAGCAAAGAGCCCGGGCACTCGTCCCGGGCTCTTGTGCTTCCGTAAAACGGAACAGTCTCGTAGAGCCTCCCGCCTCCGACTCCGGGAGCCGGTTTAGGGATTTCGGCAGCGTCTAGAGGGAACCCTCCGACACTCCCAGCAGGCAATCAAGGCGGTTGGCTCCACGACTAGGGTGATCCAACTTGCGCCTCACCTCCTTTGCCTCACGGGCTGTGGACTTCGCTATGAGTATAGGGCCACACGTGCATCCTCGGGGAGCGTCTTTCCCTCGGACACCTGCCGGGGCGGGCAAAAGCTCTAGACTCCAGCCCGGTGAAGGCCTCGCCGTACGTCGCCGTCTGCGGCGCCTCGGAACCAAGTCCGGAGCAGCGCGCGCTGGCCAGAGAGGTGGGCCGGATGCTCGCCGAGGCGGGCGCCGTCGTGCTGTGCGGCGGGCTCGGTGGCGTGATGGAGGCTGCCGCGGAGGCCGCCACCGCGGCCGGCGGCATGGCGGTCGGCATCCTGCCCGGCCCCGATCGCGCCGCGGCCAATCCCCACCTCAGCATCGCGATCGCGACCGGCCTGGGGGAGGCGCGCAACGCCGTCCTGACGACGGCCGCCGACGCCGTCATCGCCATCGGTGGTGGCTGGGGGACGCTGAGCGAGATCGGCCTGGCCCGCCGGCAGGGCCGCCCGGTGGTGGCGCTGGCCGGTTGGAAGCTGGAGGGGGTGCCCGTCGCGATCTCCGCCGAGGAGGCGGTGAGGACGGCGCTGCATGCCTGAGCACGGTCAACCGCCGCGTGCGCGACTCTGACCTCGCCTGGACGGGACGGGCCCCCGGCCGGGTCAACCTGATCGGGGAGCACGTCGACTACCTGGGGGGCGTGGTGCTGCCGGCGGCCGTCGACCGCTACACGACCGTGCATGGCCAGCCCGCCGCGGACTGGTCGGTGGAGAGCGACGTGCCCGGAGGTCTCGCGTACGCCTGCGCCGTCGGTGAGGAGCTCGGTGCGTCGCCACAGCGCCTGCACGTGACGTCCGACGTCCCACCGGGCTCGGGACTGAGCTCGTCGGCCGCATTGCTCGTCGCGGTGGCCGCCGGGCTCCGGCCGGACCTCGACGGCGCGGCGGCGGCGCTCGCCTGCCAGCGCGCCGAGCAGCAGGCGACCGGCGTCCAGGTGGGCGTGATGGACCAGTTCGCCTCGGCGCTTGGTCGCAGGGACCACGCCCTCCTGCTGGACTGCGCGACGCTCGAGCACCGGCCGGTGCCCTTTCCGGCGGACCTGGTCATCGCCGTGATCGACTCGGGCGTCCACCGCTCGCTGGCGGACACGCCGTACAACCAGCGCCGGCGGGAGGCCGAGAGCGGGCTGCTTCGACGGCGGCGTCACGTCGAGTCCGAGCTGGAGCGGGTCCATGCGTTCGTCGCCGCCCTGGAGGCCGGCGACCGGGCGCGGCTCGGCCCTCTGCTCATCGCCTCGCACCGCAGTCTCCGCGACGACTTCGAGGTCTCGACCCCGGTCGTCGATGCGCTGGTCGAACGGGCGTGCGCCGCGCCCGGCTGCCTCGGCGCGCGCATCATGGGCGCCGGCTTCGGGGGCAGCGTCCTCGCCCTGCTGGAGGCGGGCGCCGAGGCCGGCTTCAGCCAGGCGCTGGGCGACTCGCCCGTTCGATTCTGCCGGACCGCAGACGGAGCGTACGCATGATGAACGACTGCCTCAGCCTGCCCCTGCGCCAGGGCGCCGGTGGCATCCGTGCGGTGGGCCAGTGGGAGTGCCTCTGGCTGCCGCTCGGCGAGGGCGAGGGGGAGGGCCTGCCGGTCGGCAGGGGCCAGGGCTGGGAGCCCGTCTCGGTTCCCCACCAGCAGGCTGCCGTCGCGGGTCGCTCCGCCATCTGGTACCGCACGCGCTTCCCGCGTCCCGATCACGACGGGCGGGTGCTGCTGCGGATCGGCGGCGCCTTCCTCGCCACTCACGTCTGGCTCAACGGCCGCATCCTGGGCTCCCACTACGGCTACTTCGCGCCCTTCGGGTTCGACGTGACCTCGCACCTCCGCGAGCAGAACCTGCTCGTGATCTGCTGCGAGTCGCCGATCGAGACCGACCTCTCCCGCAAACGCCACGTGATGGGCATCTTCAACGACGGCGACAGCCGGCCGTACCCGGACTCGGCCTGGTTCAGCCTGCCCGAGCCCTACCGGTGGGAGGTTCCCCTCGGCCTGTGGCGGCCGGTGGAGCTGGAGTACCTCGGCGCGGTGGCGCTGGACTGGGTGCGCCTGCGGCCCAACCTGGACGCGGGCGACGCCGGCCGCCTCGACGTCGAGGCGCGTCTGCGGAACCTGGACGGCCGCGAGATGCGCGGCGAGCTGCAGGTCGAGGTCACGGGCCCCGAGCTGCGCCCTCTGCGCATCAGCCGCCGCTTCCACATCCCCGGCGGCACCGAGCAGACGAACCAGATGACGCTGAGCATCCCGCACGCACGCCGCTGGAACCCGTGGCGGGCCGGCGACGCGGTGCTGTACCGCTGCGTGACCTCGGTCTCGTCGGGAGGCCGGGAGTCGGTGCGGGCCGAGGACCAGTTCGGCTTCCGGGACGTCGCCGTGCACGCCGCGCACGACGGCTGGCAGGTCGCGGTCAACGGCCAGCCGATGTTCGTGCGCGGAGCGAACTACACGCCAAGCCTGCGCCTGGACCAGCTGACCGAGGACACGTTCCGGTCCGACCTGCGCCTGGCCCGCGAGTCCAACCTGGACGCGCTCCGCGTCCACGGGCACGTGCTGCCCAGCGAGTTCTACCGGCTGGCCGACGAGGCGGGCGTGCTGGTGATCGCCGACTTCCCGCTGACGCTCTCGTACGCCTACCACGCCACCGCCGAGGAGAGCCGCTTCTTCGACACCGCCGTCCGCGACCAGGTGCCCGAGATGGTCGAGCTGCTCCGGAACCGGCCGTCGGTGCTGCTCTGGATCGCCCATGACGATCCTCCATGGGTGGCCGCCAACGCCGCGCTGGCCGACGTGCACGCCGTGCGCCAGAACTACACGATCGACCACGAGATCAAGGCCATGATCGAGGGGCTGGACCCGACGCGGACCGCGCTGGCCGCGTCCGGAGACCTCGACCAGCACCTGTGGCTGGGCTGGCGGGACGGCGCCTGGACGGGCTACGCCGACGCCCTGCCCGGCTTCGTCAGCGAGTTCGGCGCCCAGGCCGCGCCGGCCATGGGCTCGGCCGCCTGGGAGGTCCTGGGCGCCCGCTGGCCGCTGGCCCCCGACGACCCCCAGTGGCTCTACGCCGGGTTCCAGCTGCCGGCCTGGGCCGAGCACGGGGCGGGCCTGCCGGACGACCACGCCAGCCTGGAGGAGTTCGTCACCGCGGGCCAGGAGTACCAGGCGCAGCTGCTCGGGTACGCGATCGACCAGCTCCGCAAGCGCAAGTTCGAGCCGTGCTGGGGCGCGCTGGTGTACCAGCTCGTCGATCCGTTCCCCGGCGTGGGGTTCGGGCTGGTCGACAGCGCGCGCGTGCCGAAGGCGGCGCTGGAGGTGGTCCGCGAGGCGTTCGCTCCGGCCCGGGTCATCATCGACCCCGTCGGCTTCACCCCGCTGCAGCCGTGCGGCGCCGGCTGGCGGCCCGGCGAGACGGTGACCATCCGGCTCGTGGTCGTCAACGACGATCCGCGGCTGAACGGCATGGCCGAGGTGCGGTGGGCGGTCTGGCGCGAGCGGCCGCTGGAGCGCACCGGCCTGGGCTGGCTGCGGGACGCCGTCAGGCGCAAGTCGTACTCCGGCTCCGCCAGCCTGAGCCTGCCGACCTCGGCGGAGCCCGCGGTGCAGCTCACCAGCCTGACGCTGCCGCTCGACGCGGAGGGCGACTATGTGCTCGAGGCCGAGCTGCGGGTGCCCGGCCAGGCGTCGGTGCGCTCGGCGTTCGGGTTCCGCGTGGCAGAGGGGCTGGTCACGGGGCGGAGGCGGCCGCGTCTGCCCGACTACCTGGTGGAGCGCATCGTGCTCCGCGACAGCCTGCGCGGAGACGCCGACGGCGTCCGGTTCACCCTGCGCAACCTGACGCGGCCGGCCGTGCTGACGGGCGTGGGCGATGTGCGCCTGGACGGCCGCCAGCTCGACGGCGTGCGGGTGCTGGTGCAGACCGAGTCGGGCCGGCTGCCGCTGCCGCGGCGACTGGACCTGCCGGTGGGCAGGGACACGGAACTGCTGGTCGAGCTGGCCGAGCGGCTGGAGCCCGGCGACCACGAGCTGGAGGTCGACCTGACGCTGCCGGGCGTGGCCAGCGGCCGGGTTAGGATCGTCGGAGCGGTCTGAGCCGCCGCTTCGACCTCGATTCCGCATAAAATGTGCGGAAATGGCTCTGAGTCGGCGGCGTCGGAGCAGTGTGAGGCCGTGCTTCTAGCGTTCCGGACCGGCAACTTCCGCTCGCTGAGGGACGAGACGGAGCTGTCGCTGATGGTCCCTGCCTGGGTCTCCGCGGAGGAACGCGTCGTGCGACGGGTGTCTGGAGCGGCGAGTGACCGAGTGGGCACCGTCGCCGGCATCTACGGAGCGAACGCTTCGGGCAAGTCGAACGTGCTGGCGGCGATGCGCGCGATGTGCGAGGCCGTCCGGGACTCTCACCAGCGCTGGCAGCCGGCCGCAGGAGCCCCGTACGACCCATTTCTGCTGGACGACGAGCACCACGTTCAACCGACGCTGTTCGAGGTGGACCTGCTCCTCGATGGCAGACGATGGCAGTACGGCTTCCGGCTCGACCGGGAGGGAATCGTCGCCGAGTGGCTCTACGCCTTTCCTCACGGCCGCAAGAGTGTCTGGTTCGAACGGGAACGTGGCGGCGAGTTCTACGCCGGCAAGAGCCTCACCGGGCCGATCTCCACGCTGCGAGAGATCACCCGGCCGAACAGCCTCTTCCTCTCCGTCGGGGCCGCGAACAACCACCCCCAGCTCACGAGGGTGGCCGAGTGGTTGTCCGTCCATGTGGCATTCGCCACCCGGGCGGACCAGGATGCACGAATCGGAACCACGACCGGCTTGCTGGACGATCGGACGTTTGGCCCCAGGATCCAGCAACTGCTGACCTACGCCGACCTCGGCATCACGCGTGCTGAGCCGCGGCCCGATGACGCTCTACGGTCGAGGTTCCTGGAGGCGATCGAGCCGCTTGCCCCCGGACGATCAGAGGACCTCGAGGAGCTCGCCGATCGGTTCGCCCATGACGTGGTCTTTCACCATCGCGCCCTCGCGGACAATGTTGCGCTGAAGCTGGTCCAGGAGTCGTTGGGTACGCAGACCTGGTTTGCGCTCCTGGGGCCACTGGCGCTGGCGCTGGCTCTGGGTGGCACCCTCGTGGTCGACGAGCTCGATGCGAGCCTGCACCCGCAGCTCACGGCCCGGCTGATCCAGATGTTCCACGACCCGAGCGTCAACCCGGAAGCCGCTCAGCTCGTGTTCAGC
>DASYBH010000173.1:0-7748 GCA_036500885.1 Candidatus Dormiibacterota bacterium | reverse complement strand
GTGCGCTTCACCTCCTCCCCGCAGTCGGCGAGGCGGGATCAAGAGTATGGCCGAGCGGATCCGGTCAGGGTGGTGGACGAGGGCGCCGCTCTCGCCCAGGTCATCCGGCCGAGCGGCAAACAGCCTGGCCTGAATGGCGGGTCGTGCGTGTTGCCGTTTTCGGGTACATATGTACCCATGAACGGCAACACCCTGTTCTTCGGTCGGTCTGGCGTCCGGCGGTCTAGGAAGAGTTCGAACGCAGGCGTGAACGAGCGGGCTTCGTGTCGTCCGTTCTGAGCGGCCCGCGAATCGAGATCCTCGGAGCAGCGCCGGCTCAGCCGCCGACCAGCCGCTCGTAGTCCTCCGGCGTATCCACGTCCACCGGGTGGTGGAGGTCGCCCTCGACCGGCAGCGCCGCAACAAGCTCCGGCTTCGCTCGGATCACCGCCCGGCAGCCGACGTCGCCCTCCAGCGACCGCAGGTCGCCCCACAGCTCCCGGCGCAGCACGACCGGCGGGTGGAGCAGCCGGCCGAAGCTCAGCGCCGCGGCCGGCCGGCCCGAGCGCTCCTGCAGGTCGAGCAGCTCGTCCAGCAGCGCGCCCGAGATGGCCGGCTGGTCGCCGAGCACGATCACGGCCCGCTCGACCTCCTGCCCCAGGGCCGCCAGCCCGGCGCGCAGCGACGAGCTCATGCCGGCGGCGTGGTCCGGGTTGACCAGCGCGCGAGCCCGCCCCAGGTCCACCTGGCCGAGGATCGCCTCCGAGTTGGCGCCCAGCACGACCACCACGTCGTCCAGCCGCGAAGCGCACGCGCTCGCCACCACGCGCTCCAGCAGCGGCCGGCCGCCCACCGGCAGGAGCTGCTTCGGCCTGCCCATGCGCCGCGAGGCGCCGGCTGCGAGGACTATGCCGGCAGTGCTCACCGCGCGGGGAACCATTGGACCACCTCCACACGTACGGTTCTGACGACGTGGGCCGGTCGAGAACCCAGGCGCCCGGTATAGCACCACGTGTGCGCCCTGTCAAAAGCGCTCGCACGCACGCACGCGCGACCTGCCTGGATTAAGCTCGTGCCTCCGATGGACGAGCCGAGCAGCGGCGCGGGACGCGCTCACCGCGCGCTCGCCCTCATGGGACTGGCCCTCGTCGCACTGACGGCGGCGGCCGGGTTCTACCTGCACTCGGCGGGGGGCGCCAGACAGCCGGTCCCGGCGCCGGCCGTCACCAGCCTCGACTGGCTGTCGGCGCAGGTCGGTTGGGTCGTGCTCACCGATGCCCAGGGGCGCTCGGTGCTGTTCCACACCGCCGACGGCGGGCGCAGCTGGGCGCGTCAGTTCGCCACGATCGGGAGCGCGATGTCCGTGCACTTCCTGGACGGGACTCACGGATTGATGACCGAGTCGACACCGTTCCCAGAAGCGAACCCGACAGTGCTTCGGAGCGACGACGCGGGCGCCCACTGGTCGCCGGTCCCGCAGCCCTTCGGGCTCGGCCCCCGGCCCGTCCTCCCGTTCTTCCTCGACCCCGACCACGGCTGGCTGATCGTGCGGACCGGGCGCGGCGAGTCCCTGGAGGACGTCGACATTCTCCGGACGGGAGATGGAGGTCTGAACTGGACTCCGATCCTGAGCGTGGACCCCATCACGTGGATCAGCCACGGCGTGCGGGAGCAGGGCCTGAAGCGCTGGGTCTGGTTCCGCACCCAGCGCGACGGCTGGCTGGGCACCCTGGAGCCCGACGGCTCGGTCTCGGTCTCGGTCACCCACGACGGCGGCGAGGATTGGCGCAGGGTCGCGCTGCCCGAGCCCCCCGGCGGCTGGACCGCCGCCGGCCTCCTCACGAACGGCTGGACCGTCGGCCAGACCCTCGCCATCATGCCGCCGCGGATCACGGACTCCGGCCGGGGCACGCTCGTGCTCGTCGACGTCACCCGCCCGCCCGGCCGCCACGCGGCCTCGCCTGCCCCACGTCCGCCGGTGGTCGTCTACCGTACGGTGGACGGCGGCGAGACCTGGACCGACCCGACCCCGGCGCCCGCCGAAGTCGATCCGCGTCTGACCGAACCGGCATTCGTGGACGGCGCGAACGGATGGCTCGCCGGGGGCGCCTCAGTGTGGCTCTCCTCCGACTCGGGCGAGTCGTGGACGCGGCGAGGGTCGCTGCCGGCGGGCCGGTCGTTCGTGAACCTCGCGCCCGTGGATGAGTCCGTCGCCGTGGGTCAGGCGGCGACCGGCTCTGCCCCTGGCTCGCCGTGGAGCCTGGTCGTCACCGAGGACGGCGGGCGGACCTGGCGCGAGCTGCCAGGTCCCCACCTGTGAGCTGACCCCGAGCCTGGAGTGCGCGAACAGACATCGCGCCCGTTTCTGCATGGCGGGACACGAAATAGGTGAGCAGGCGCGCCCGGTTGCTGCCAGCGTGAGCGATACTTCGATCGACCTGCCGCTCCACGACATCACCGCGAGGAAGGTGCACCAGTGGGCAATGGTGGTGCTCGTCGTGGTCGGATTCGTTCTCGGAGGGGCACCGGCGCCGGTGCTGCTGACCGTGGCGGGGCTCGTGATGCTCGTGGGGCGCTTCTGGTGGCCGGCCGACGTCTTCCGCCAGCTCACCTGGCGGGTGCTGGAGCCGGCTGGCCTGCTGCCGCGCCGCGAGCTGCACGAGGATCACGAGACGCGCCGGGTGGCCCGCGTCCTGGGCGGTGCGGTATGGCTGGCATCGGCGGCGCTGGTACTGCTCGGCGCCCCGATAGTCGCATGGGTGCTCGCGTTCGCGATCGCAGTGATGGTCGCCCTGGACGCGGCCGTGGACTTCTGCACGCTCTGCTTCGTCCTCGGCCTCGTACGCCGCTGACCTGACGTGAGCCGTGTGCTCATCGCGGTGGCCATCGCGGCGGCGGCTGGCGTGCTCGTGGCGGGTGGGCGGCTGCTCGCCCGTTCGCGCCTGCGCCGGCTGCGGGACCTGACCCCGGAGACCCTGTGGCGAACCCTGGGCATCGAGCCCGACGAGCGCCCCACGATCGTGGCCTTCTCGACGCCCAGCTGCGCCGCCTGCCACACGGCGCAGCGACCCGCCCTCGCCGCGCTCGAGGAGCGGGCGTCCGGCGCGGTGCGGGTGGTCCATGTCGATGCGGCCGCCCGGCCGGAGGTGGCGCGCGCCTTCCGGATCATGACGGTCCCCTCAACCGTGGTGCTGGACGCCCGCGGCGTCGTCCTGGCCGCGAACCAGGGCTTCGCGACCACGGAGCGGCTTGCCGAGCAGGTCGGCCTCAACCGGCGGCCGGCTCCAGGGAGCAGGCTGGACCGGTGACCACGTCCGGCCGCTGACCGCCCGCCCACACGCCAGTAGTACGTTTCACCGGTGGCAGCCCTGCGCCTGCTGTTCATGGTCACCTGGGCGGCGTGGATCTGGCTCGAGCTGGTCGCGGTGCTCGGACCGACACTGCTCGACCGCCTGCGCGGCCGCGGGCAGCCGCAGGACGCCGGCAGCGTGGTGGTGCTGCTGGTCGGAGCCGGCGTCGGGTTCCTGATCGCGATCCGCCTCGCCCGCCTGTCCCTCGGCGCCCTGCCCGGGCCGCCGGTCGTGTACCTGGCGACCGGCCTGGCGCTGATGTGGCTGGGGCTCGGGCTCCGCGCCTGGGCGATCCACCACCTGCGCGACCTGTTCCGCGCCGTCGTGGTCATCCAGCGCCGCCGGTATCCACCGACGCAGCGCAGCGATGTCCTGGGGAGCGCGTACGCGGTGGATACCGGCGCTGCCCACCGCCTGGTCACCACCGGTCCCTACCGGCGCGTGCGCCACCCCTCGTACACGGGTGCACTGCTGGCCGCGGTTGGCTTCGGGGTGGCGCTCGGCCACTGGACCAGCCTCCTGGCTGTGGCCGCCGGCTGGCTGCCCGGCATCGCCTACCGGATCCGGATCGAGGAGGCCGCGCTCAGGCGCGCCTTCGGCCCCGCCTACGAGGAGTATGCCCTCCGGACCCGGCGGCTGATCCCGTGGCTCTATTGAGGCGCGGCGGTTCCCGATGGCCTCTCCCCACTCCGGCGGCCGGTCCCCAGCAGCCTGGGTCGGCTTACTGGCCCACGGTGCCAGGGCCGGGCGGCGGCCGGATGCCGAGCTCGTCGAGATGCCAGTCCAGGTCCGCCGTGTCCTCGTAGACGCGGAACGCGCCGGCGCGCTCCAGCTCCTCGCGACCGTAGCCGCCGGAGAGGACCCCCACCCCCAGCGCCCTGGCACGCTGGGCCGCAAGCATGTCCCATGCGCTGTCGCCCACGACGATCGACTCCTCGATGTCCACACCGAGCCGGTGCGCGGCGGCCAGGAAGAGGTGCGGGTCCGGCTTCGCGTACGGCACCTCCTCGCGGGTGACCACCACGTCGGGCACCACGCCGAGCAGGTCCAGCGCCGGTATGGCTGAGCCGCGACTGCCGCTGGTCGCGACGGCCCAGGGGATCCCGAGCTGCGTCAGCCGGTGGAGCAGCGTGACCGCGCCGGGCAGCGGGCGGACCTGGGGCAGCAGCTCCGCGAAGGCGTGGGCATGCGTGGATTGGAGCCGCCGCACGTCCTCGGGACCGAGGTCCCGGCCGGTCTCCCGGAGGAGCGCATTGACCAGCAGGCCGCCGCTCATGCCGATGCGGCGGTGGATGCGCCAGACGGACAGGTCGATGTCCTGCGCGGCCAGCGCCTGGCGCCACGCCAGCACGTGCTGGTACACGGAGTCGACCAGCGTGCCGTCGAGATCGAAGAGGACCGCCGGCCGGGATTCGATGCGTTCGGCCATTCGGTTTCGATCGTACGTGGCCCCCCAATCAGTTCGTCACTGGACCGTTGCTCGGATCGGTGTAAGGTCGGTCCGTGGTCAGGGTCCGGGGCTTGACCCACCGGTATGGTGAGGGGGCGACGGCCCTGACGGTTCTCTGTGACGTGGACATGGAGATCCCGGCCGGCGGCTATGCCGCGGTGACGGGCGTGTCCGGCGCCGGCAAGAGCACCCTGCTGTCGATCCTGGGCGGGCTCGAGCGAGCCCAGGCAGGCAGCGTGTGCGTCGGTGAGGTCGACCTCACGGCGCTGCGCGGCGCCGAGCTGGCACGCTTCCGCCGGGAGCGGGTCGGCTTCGTCTTCCAGGACTTCGGCCTGCTGACCATGCTCACCGCGCGGGAGAACGTGGAGCTGGCCCTGACGCTGGCCGGCGTGGGACGCCGCGAGCGGCGAGCGCAGGCCGAGCAGCTCCTGTCCGAGGTGGGCCTGGCCGCGCGGGCCAGCCACCGGCCGACCCGGCTCAGCGGAGGAGAGCTGCAGCGCGTCGCGATCGCGCGGGCGCTGGCGAACCGGCCCGCCGTCCTGCTCGCCGACGAGCCGACCGGCAACCTCGACGAGAGCTCCGCCGGGAGGGTGATGGAGATGCTGGAGCAGCTGCGCGCGGAGCGGGGCTGCACGCTGGTGGTGGTCACGCACAACCCGGAGCTGGCCGCGCGGGCGGAGCAGCGCCTGCGCCTGAGCCGGAGCCAGCTGGTGCGCCTGTGAACTGGTCCGACGCCGCACTGCTGGGCCTGCGCAGCCTCGGCCGCCGCGGAGCGCGCAGCGTGCTCGCCGGCCTTGGCGTAGCGCTCGGCACGACGCTGCTCGTGGCCCTGGTGAGCATCGCCGGCGGGGCCGACACCCGCATCGTCAGCCAGCTCAGCCACGGCGGGCCGGCTGCCGCCATCCATGTGGACGACGCCCTGCCCGACCCCGCCGGCTACGACAGCGACAACCTCCAGACCGGCGCGCACCGCGACCTCGACGCGGCGGCGCTCGCGGCCATCCGCCGGTCGCCGCACGTGGCCTCGGTGGTGCCGGTGCTGGCGGTCTCGGCCCTCGTCGTGCCGTGTCCCGGCATCCAGCCGGGGACCCCCAGCGCACCGCCCGCCTGCCGGCAGCGCGCGGACGAGTACTTCGGGACGGTGGTCGGGGCCGACCTGAGCCACGCGCCGGACCTCCCGATCACCTTGCTCGCCGGGCGGCTGCCGGAGGCGAGCTCGATGACCGAGGTGGCCGTCACCCAGTCCTACGTCGAGAGGGTGCACCTGAACGTCGCTCACCCGGCCGCCGTGCTCGGCTCGGCGATCGAGTTCGCGGCGCCCCAGCTGCTGCCGGGCACCGGGCCGGCGCGCTTCCGGGGCCGCTGGACCCAGGCGCAGGTGGTGGGCGTCGTGGCCCAGACGGTCGACAGCGGCGACTTCCTGGCGCCGATCCAGCAGACGCAGCTGGCGCGCGAGTGGACGCTGGCCGGCGTCGACAGCCGCAACTTCCGGCGCCCCACATCGCCCTACAGCGGCGCGGTGGTGGTGGCCGACACGCTGTCCGACGTGCACGCCGTGCGCCAGGAGATCTTCGCGATCGGGTACGCCAACAGCGCTCCGGAGCACCTGGTGGCCTCCGTGCAGAAGTACCTGCACATCGTGGACATCGTGCTCGGCGGCATCGGCTCGGTGGCGCTGGCGATCGCGGTCCTCGGCGTCTCCAACACGCTGCTGGCGGCCGTCCGCGAGCGCTGGCGCGAGATCGGCGTGCTGAAGGCGCTGGGCGCCGCCGACGGGGATGTGGCCCGCTGGTTCCTGGTCGAGGCGGGCCTGCTCGGCATCGTCGGGGGCCTCGTGGGAACGGCGGCCGGCACGGCCGTGACCGCGACGGTCGCCATCGTCGTCGACCGCTACCTGCGCGACCAGGGCCTGCAGGGCATCGACCTGGGCGGGCTGCCGCTGCAGATCGTGATCGGCGCCCCGATCGCCACGACGCTCCTCGCCGTGGTGGCCGGGCTGGCTCCGGCGCTGCGTGCCGCCCGCCTGCCCGTTCGGGAGGCGCTCGGCGGGTGAGGGCGCCTGCCGCGGTGCTGTTGGTGGCCGCGCTGGTCGTCGGCGCCTGCGCGTCCGGCTCGAGCCCGGCGGCGAAGGGCACGCCTCGACCGACCCCGGCGCCCGTGGTCTATGTCGCGATCGGGGCCAGCGAGACCATCGGCATCGGCACCGACGATCCGGCCAGAGAGGCCTTCCCGCAGCAGCTGCTCCGCAACCTGAACCGCTCCACCGTGATGTACGACTACGGCCTTCCGGGCGAGACGACCGAGGCGGCGCTGAGGGACGAGCTGCCGCCGGCGCTGGCCGTGCATCCGACGCTGGCGACCGTGTGGCTCAACGTCGACGACCTGGTCGCCGGCGTCACGCTCTCCGACTACGAGGCCCGGCTGGACCAGCTGGTGAACGGGCTGCGCACCGCCGGCGCGAAGGTGCTGCTGGCCAACACGCCGCACCTGGACCGCCTGCCCGCCTACGCCGCCTGCCGGCCCAACCCGCCGGCCGGTCCGCGGTGCCCGCTGGGCTCCGTCACGCTGCCACCCCCCGACCAGGTGGAGGCGCAGGTGCAGGACTACAACGCCGCGATCGCCAGGGTCGTCGCGCGTGAGGGCGCCGTCCTGGTCGACCTGTACGCGGCAGGCGAGGTGCCCGTGCTGCACCCGGAGTACGTCGGCCGTGACGGCTTCCACCCCAACGCGGCCGGCGCCGCCGCGATCGCCGCGACATTCGCCGCCGCCGGCGGCCTCGGCACGCCAGCCCGCGGATGAGCAGGGTCGGGCGGCGCGGCAGCACGTTCCCGCGCGAGCGCCGGTACGTTGCCGGCGGGTCAGCCGCCTGCCGCGTTGAGCACGAACGGCAGGCCGAGCGCGGCCCGGCCGATGTTCTCCACCAGGTCGGGCGCCTTGTACGAGGTGGCGACGAAACCCATCAGGTCCCG
>DASYBH010000172.1:0-6013 GCA_036500885.1 Candidatus Dormiibacterota bacterium | reverse complement strand
CCGCGATCTGTCCGAGTGAGTTGAAGCACGGAGCCACGAAGAGCACGGAGACGCACGGAGGGGTCGGCAACATGTTCCGCGGTGAGCGCCCAGAGCGCACAGGCGTGGTCTGGGCTGGGAGCGTCGGGAGCCGCACCGTATCCTCCGTGCGTCTTCGTGTCCTCCGTGCCTCCGTGCTTCGACAACTCAGACCGGATCGCACGCCCCAACCCATTCCCGACAGAACTTCACGAGACCTGCTCAGAGCACCAGCGCGGCGTCGCCGAACTCGTGCCACAGGTAGCCGGCCGCGATCGCCTGCCGGTACGCCCGGGCCAGCAGCGGCTCGGGGAGGAAGCCGCGCAGCAGGTCGAAGTGGCTCGCCGCCGGCTCGTGCATCCCGGTGAGCAGCGCGTCCACCGCCCGCGGCCGCCGCTCCGGCCCGATCGCCAGCCGCGTCCAGCCGCGCACCGGCCGCACCAGCCCGTCGTCTCCGGCGGCCGTCTCGAGCGCACGCACCACCGTGGTGCCCACCGCGACCACCCGCTCGGCCCGGTTGACCGCCTCGGCGGCCGCCGGGCCGAGCTCGAACCACTCCTCGAACAGGTGGTGCTCGGCGTCGAAGTCGTCGTCCTGGTAGGAGCTGAGGCCGGTGTGCAGCACCAGCTCGGCCAGTGCGACGCCACGCTCGCGCAGCGCGTGCAGCAGCCCCCAGGTGAACGGCAGGCCGGCCGATGGCGACTCGACCGAGCCGGGATGGCTGGCGTAGACCGGCTGGTAGGCGTCCAGCGGCACCGGCGCCGGCACGTACGAGTAGCGGATCGGCTCGCCGTGTCGGAGGAACAGCTCGAGGTCGTCCTCCACCTCCAGCTCGACCCGCCAGAGCAGGGGGATGTCGGGCCGGCGGCCGTCCACGCGGGCGGCGACCTCGCCGATCCGAAGCGTCTCGCCGGGCGTCAGCGGGACGTTCGCGTGCGGGGGCTCCGTCTGCACCGCGAGGGCGTCCCACTCGCCGGGGCGGCGGACGCAGGGGCGCAGCTGCACCGGCTCGCCCGACGCGCGCACCGCACGCACCGCGGCCGGCAGCACGCGGCTGGTGTTGACGACCAGCAGGTCGCCGGGCCCGAGCAGGTCGGTCAGCCGGTCGAAGCGGCCGTGGCTGATGCGCCCCGTGGCGCGGTCGATCACCAGCAGCCGGACGTGGTCGCGGCGCAGGTCGCGCCGCGCCGCCGGCAGCGAGGCGCGCAGCTCCGGCGGCAGCGGCGGCAGGACGGCGCCGGCCTGCTCGATCATCGCGTCACCTCCAGGAGGTCGCGCGCCGCCAGGCGGGGTGGGACGGCGCCGCCGGCGGCCAGACGGACGAATGCCTCGGCGACGTCCTCCGGGCGGGCGAGCGCCGCCGGATCGTCGTCGGGCAGGGCCGCCCGGTGCATCTCCGTGTCCATGTCGCCCGGGTCGACGCTCACCACGGTGACGCCGAAGCCGCTCAGCTCGGCCGCCCAGACGCGGGTCAGCCCGTCGAGGCCGGCCTTCGCCGCGGAGTAGGCGCCCCAGCCGGGATAGCCGTTGACGGCGGCGTCAGAGCTGACGTTGACGATCAGGCCGTCTCCGCGCATCAGCATCCCGCCGGCGATCGCTCGCGTCAGCAGGAACGGCGCGACCAGGTTGACGTCGATCACCTCCCGGAATGCCTCGGGCTCGGTGTCCGCCAGCAGCGGCAGCGGCGTCGGTCCGAGCGTCGAGGCGTTGTTGACCAGCACGTCCACGCGTCCGAATCGGGCGAGCGTCAGCGCGACCAGCCGCTCGCGGCCCTCCGGCTCGGCGACGTCAGCGGGCACGGCCAGCACGTCCGCGCCGAGACGCCGGCACTCCGCGGCGGCGGCCTCCAGCTCGGCCGCGCCGCGCGCGCAGATGGCCAGGTCGGCGCCCTCACGGGCGAACGCCAGCGCGATGGCACGCCCCAGGCCCTTCGAGGCCCCGGTCACCAGCGCCACCCTGTGATGCAGTTGGGTCATGCCCCCATGGTCGGCACGCCAGGCCACGGCGGCATCGGGCCGCGGACGGGGATGGACATAGGTCTTTCGACCGATCCCCGTTCAGAGCCTGGCGCCGCCCCTGCCTACACCAGGCGCCGGCGGATCGCCAGCACCGCCGCCGCGGTGCGATCGGCCACGCCGAGCTTCTGCAGGATGCTGCTGACGTGGGTCTTGACCGTCTTCTCCGTGATCAGCAGCCGCCGGGCGATCTGCTTGTTGGCGAAGCCCTCGACCACGAGGTGCAGCACCTCCCGCTCGCGCGGCGTCAGCCGCTCGAGCGGTGGACCGGCCGGGTCGGCCGCCCGCCGCATCAGATGGGCGGCGACGTCGGGGTGGAGCACCGGCCGGCCACGGTGCACCTCCCGGATCGCCTCGGCCAGCGCATCCGGCTCCACGTCCTTCAGCAGGTAGCCGTCCGCCCCCGCCTCCATCGCCGCGAACACGTGCTCCTCGGCGGCGAAGGTGCTCAGGACCAGCACCCGCGCGCCCGGCATGGCGGCGGCCAGCTCCCGGATCGCGGAGATCCCGTCGCCGTCCGGCATGACCAGGTCCATCAGCACCACGTCGGGCGAGGTCGCGGCGGCGACCGCGAGCGCGGCCTCGCCGTCCGCCGCCTCACCGGCCACCTCGATGTCCGGCTGGAGCTGCAGGAACGCGCGCAGCCCCTGCCTCACCACCTGGTGGTCGTCCACCAGCAGGACGCGGACCCGGTCAGCCACGTGGCCTCCTGCCCACCCGCAGGCGGACACGGACCTCGGTGCCCCGGCCCGGCGCCGAGTCCAGCTCCAGCGTGGCCCTGACCGCGGTGGCACGCTCGCGCATCGTCGCCAGCCCCATCGTCCGCCTCGCCCTGGGCAGGGCGGCCGGGTCGAAGCCGGGACCCCAGTCGCGGACGCTCAGCCGCGCCTCGCCGGCGTCCTGCTCCAGGCCCACCTGGACGCGCGCGCCGGCCGCGTGGCGGAGCGCGTTGTAGATCGCCTCCTGCGCGATCCGCAGCAGGGCCAGGTCCTGGCTCGGCGTCAGCCTGAGCTCGCCGTGGACGCGCAGCTCGATGGCGGCGCCGCCCGTTCGCCGCAGCGCCTCGACGTGGTCCCGCAGCGTGGCCTCCAGCCCGTCCCGGTCCAGGCTCTTGGGCCGCACGGCGTAGACCAGCGCCTTCATCTCCTCGAGCGCGGCGCTCACCCCCCGCTCCAGCCGGCGCAGGGCGTCGCGCGCCTGGGCGTCCCCCGTCTGCAGGGCCGCCGCCCTCGCCTCGTACACCATGCCGAACAGGCGCTGCGAGACGGAATCGTGCAGCTCCCGGGCCACCCGTGCGCGCTCCTCGACCGTGGCCAGCTCCTGGGCCCTTCGGTAGAGCGTCGCGTTGGCGATCGCGACGCCGGCGTATGCGGCCAGCGTCTCGACCGTCCGCTGGTCGGCGGCGGTGAAGGCGCCGGCGCGGCTGCCGGACAGGTACAGGTTGCCGAGGACGTCGCCACGGTGCCGGATGGGAACGCCGAGGAAGTCGGTCAGGACCGGGTGGTGGGCCGGGTAGTAGCCGAACCGGGGGTGACGGCGGATGTCGCGAAGGCGTATCGCCCCGTCGTCGAGAAGCGCTCCGAGGACCCCGTGCACCCGCGGCAGCTCGCCGATCTGGCCCGCGCGCCGCTCCGATACGCCGGCCGTCAGGAAGCGGGCGAAGCCGCCATGACCGTCCGGCACGCCCAGCGCCCCGTATCGGGCGCCGGCGGCCGACCTGGCGCCGCGCAGGACGCGGTCCAGGACCCGGTCGAGGTCCAGGTCCTCGTCGATGGCCAGGAGGTCCAGCGTTCGGCGGTCCAACGCGCTCGCGATCTTAGGATCATTGCTGAACCATGCCTCGGATCATTACAGAACCATGCCTCTGACTCCACGCGCGGCACGACTCGACGACGCACCGGCGATCGCCCGGATCTACTGCGAGGGCATCGAGGACCGGGTGGCCACCTTCGAGACCGAGCCCCGCTCGCCGGCGCAGATTCGAGCGCTGCTGGAGGCAAGGCTGCCCGCCCACCCGGCGGTGGTGGTCGAGCGCGACGGCGGCGTGGTCGGTTTCGCCTGGAGCGCCCCGTACAGCGAACGGCCCTGCTACGCGGGGATCGGCGAGTTCTCGGTGTACACCGCCCGGGGGGTCCGGGGCGCCGGCGTGGGGCGGGTGGCGCTGCGGGCGCTCATCCTCGCGTGCGAGGACCTGGGCTTCTGGAAGCTCACCTCCAGGGTCTTCCCCGAGAACGCCGCCAGCCGCCGGCTCTGCGCCGCGCTCGGCTTCACGGAGATCGGCCTTCACCAGCGCCACGGACGGCTGGACGGCGAGTGGAAGGACGTCGTGGTGGTGGAGCGGCTGCTCGGCGTGGCGACCGTCGGCTGGTAGGACAGGCCGGGCCTGGAAATGGCCCTGGGGCGGCCCCCCGGAAATCCGACTCCGCCCCCTGGCCGGCGTGAACCTTATCGAAGGTCCACAGGCTTGTCAATCACTTGACGCACACGAGCATCTTCAAAACGTCGGCGGTGTATTCACCCAGATCACCCTGGCCACGATCCGGCCCGGGTTGCGCCACGAGTGGGCGACGCCGCTCGGGTAGTAGAGGGAGTCGCCCACGCGCAGCACGTGCCGCTCCGTCTCGTTCATCGTGACCTCGAAGGAACCCTCGAGCACGTACACGAACTCCTCGCCCTCGTGCGTGTAGCTGCCCTCGCTGCCCGCCCCCGGCTCGATGGTGAAGAGCTGGGGCTCCATCAGCGCCTGGCCGTCCGCCAGCTGCTCCACGATCACCCCGTGGTTGCGGACGGACCGGGCGCGGCCCGAGCGCTTCGGCCGCGCCACGCGACCGCCCGGCCCCTGGAGCAGCGCGGCGAAGGTCGTGCCGTAGTAGCTGAGGAGTCGATGCAGCGTGGCCATCGAGGCGCCGCTCTGGTCGCGCTCCAGCTCGCTCAGGAAGGACGGGGAGAGGCCGGCCGCGGACGACGCCTGCTCCAGCGTCTGCCCGCGCTCCTGGCGAAGCCGGCGGAGCTGGGGCCCGAGCGCCACCTCTCTGCGGGGCTCGGGCTGGGGCTGATCGTTGCGCTCCTCCGCCAGCACCCGCCGGATGCCGGCGGTGTTGAGCTTCTCGACCCGGCGCAGGTATGCGACCCGCCGCAGCCGCGCCAGCTCCTCGTCGCCGAAGTAGCGGTAGCCGCTCGGTGAGCGGCTGGTGACGACCAGGCCGTCCCGCTCCCAGGCCCGCAGCGTGGCCGCGCTCACACCCACCATGCGGGCCGCCTCCCCGACCTTGTACCCCAGCCCACGGCTGCCGGCCGTGGTCACGCCGCTCCCGGCAAGCGGCGGAGCTCCGTGCGACTGACTCACCCGCGCGCACCTCCGCATCCCTCCTCGAAGCCCGCCCACGGCAGAGGGGCCGGGTCCATTGTGCATCACGGCCGGTCCTCACCCGGGGCGCCGGTATTCACCCGCGGCGCCGGTATCCACCGCGTACGCGCCCCCTGGTACATCGCTGCGCTGCGTCGGTGGATACCGGCGCGGCTGATCAAGGAAGACGACTTGCCCCCCCTGACCCCCCGGGGTCAGGTGGGGAGGGGGGGATCAAGACTCTCGTCGAGGTCCAGCAGCGCCCGGAGCAGCACGCGGGCGCCGTCCACGCAGCGCTCCGGCGGCGTGAACTCGTCCGGCGAGTGGCTGACCCCGCCGCGGCTGGGCACGAACACCATCGCCTCGGGGACGAAGGCGCCGATGATCATCGCGTCGTGTCCGGCTCCGCTCACCATCCGCCGGCAGGCGAGGCCGAGCGCGCGGCCTGCCGATTCCAGCGCATCGACGAGCCGGGGATCGCAGCGCACCGGGGGCCTGGCGGACGTGCGCCGGAGCCGGCCGCCCTGCCGCTCCGCCAGCGCGCCCACCGCCGCCTCCGCCCGGTCGAGCACCGCATCGTCCGGGCCACGCAGCTCCGCCTCCAGCTCGACCACGCCGGGGATGACGTTCGAAG
>DASYBH010000171.1:0-10043 GCA_036500885.1 Candidatus Dormiibacterota bacterium | reverse complement strand
CTGGCCATACACCAGGATGTCCCTAGCGACGTCACCAGGGCCTTCCAGGCTCTCGTCAACGAGGGTTACACGAGAAGGCTCCTCCAGGCGTGATCGCGCAAGGACGCGGCACAAGCCGACAAGCCGCCACCAGCGGCTGGTAGTCCTCGCTGGCGTGCGGGCTCACGTCCTCAGCGCTCGTGGACCTGCGGCAGGTCCGCCGTCCGCCCGAGCACCATCTGCTTGGTACCGGACAGCACCTCTTGGAGGAACGCGTCGCCACCGTTGAGACGTCGCTGGATCTCGGGCCTCGAGTAGGCGACTGGATTGATCGTCCTGCCCAGTTCCCTCGCCGGCCCCCCGAGTGCATCGGCCAGGTCGAACCTGGTCGCCTCGCCAACCACGAACAGGTCGATGTCGCTGTCGGGACGCTCCGCGCCCGTGGCCACGGATCCGAAGATGAAGGCCACCTCAGCCTGCCGGGTGGTCAGCGAGCGCAGCCCGTCCTGGATCGTCCGCACCGCGCCCAGCATCTTCGAGGTCAGCGACCTCACCTCGCTCAGGTTCTGATCGCGCGCACGTACTGCAGCGGCGTCAATCCGTAGCAGCGCTTGAAGTGCCTGGTCAGGGCGCTCTGGTCGTAGAAGCCGGCGGCGATCGCGGCGCCGGCGATCGGGATGCCGCGCCGCAGGAGGCGGCACGCTGCGCTCAGCCGTACCTGCGTCAGATAGGCGTGCGGCGTCAGGCCGGTGCCGCGGCGGAACAGCCCGATGAGCTGGAACTGCGTGGTGCCCGCCGCCGCGGCAAGCTCCGGCAGCGTCAGGTGCTCGCCGCACCGCTCCTCCATGAGGTCGATGACCGCGCGAAGCAACACGCGGTCCCGCGGCGCGGGCGGCACCCGGCGCCCCGTGCTGCCGTGGCGGCGCACCAGGCGGCCGAACGTGTCGACCAGCAGCTCTCCGCCGCCCGGATCGTCCGCATCGGCCTCCAGCGCCCGGTGCAGCCGCAGGAACCCGTCGACCAGGTCCGGCTCGCGGATGACCCGGCTGGTGAACGCGGGCACCTCGTCGAGGCCGAGGCCCCGACCCACCTCCGCGAGCGCCGAGCGCATGAGGTAGAACGACCGGTACCGCCAGCGGCGGCTGGCCCGCATCCGGCTGGAGTGCGGCTCGACCGGGTTGACGACCAGCAGCGCCGCTCGGTGCACCTCGCCGGGCACGCCGGCCGCCTCGATCTCGGAACCGCCATCCTCGGTCACCGCGACGAGCAGCGCCTCGTGGGTGTGCACAGGGAACTCGTGCGTGGTGAAGTCCGCGCGCAGGAGGCTGAGGCCCGGCGTTTGCCGGTCCAGCCAGTAGTGGCTGGTGTTCCGCTCGTCTATCCGGGGCATGCCCGCGCGCTCACTGCCGGTGGGCTGCCATCCACTCCAGCACCAGTCGGGACACGTCCGGCGGTCGCTCGAACTGGAGCCAGTGGCCAGCTCCATCCAGGACCTCCAGCCGGTACTCCGACTGGACCCAACGCTCGGTCAGCTGTGCCTGCCTCGGCCCGGCCGTCGGGTCCTGGTCGCCCCAGAGGAGCTGGGTCGGCGTCGTGATCGGGTGGGGAGGGAACGCGGCCCCGGCCTCGGGCCCGAGATTGGCGCGATAGTAGTTCAGACCGGCCGTGAGCCGGCCCGGACGGGACATGTCCTCCACGAACGCGTCGACCTGCGCCGGCGGGATGGCGTCGGACCCCGGTCCCAGCCCAACCTCATACATGCCGCGCAGGCGCCGGTACCCGTCCTCGGACAGGACCGCCTCGGCCTTCCCGTCTGGCGCCAGGAAGAGCCCGATGTAGGACGAGCGGGCCCGCTGATCGGGGTCGCCGGCGATGGCCTCCGTGAACACCCGCGGATGGCCGACGGACAGCGCGCTCCAGGTGACCAGCCGGTCCGGGTGGCGGCCGGCGAACGCCCAGCCGACGAGCGCGCCCCAGTCGTGGCCGGCGAGGTGGCAGCGATCTCGGCCGAGGACGTCGATCAGGCCCACCACGTCGGCGACGAGGTGATCCATGCGATACGCCTCCTCGCCGTCCGGGCAGTCCGTGCCGCCGTAGCCCCGCAGGTCGGGAGCCACCGCCCGGTACCCGGCCGAGGCCAGCGCCGGCAGCTGGTGCGCCCACGACTCGGCGGCCTCGGGAAACCCGTGAAGCAGGAGGACGAGCTCGCCGTCGTCGGGCCCGTCTGCCAGGCACCGGAAGCGCAGGCCGTTGGCCGTGAGCCGCAGATCTCTCATGTCACGTCAGCGTACTCACGAAGCGGGCGGCCTCGTCGAGCGCGGCGTCCAGCGCACCCTCGAGGCGGTGGCCGGCGCCGGGGTAGCTGACCAGCCGGCCCCGCGGCAGGAGCACCACCCTCTCTCGCAGCACGGCGATCGGCGACATCTCGTCCGCCTCTCCGTTCAACACGAGCACCGGGCAGCGGACGCGGGGGAAGTGTGCGGTCCGGTCCGCGGCTCGGCCTGCGAGCGGGAAGCCGAACAGGATCAGGCCGGCGAACTCGGACTCCGCCGCGGCCAGGCTGGCGGCCCGCCCCCCGTAGGAGTGCCCGCCGGCGACGACCGTCGGGCCGGCGAGGCGGGTGAACACCTGCGCCGCCCTTTCCGCTCGGCCGCGAGGCAGGTCGATCGCCTCGGCGGCGATCCCGCGCGCCTTCAGGCCGGCGACGTGCCGGTGAAGCGACTGCGCGCTCCCGAAGGCGCCTGGGCCCAGCACGACCCGGAGCCGGGCGGCGCTACGGTTCGACGAACACCTTGCCAACGGCGCCCCGCTCCACCGCGTCGTGCGCCGCGGCGATCTGGTCGAGCGGGAAGCGGTGGGCCGGCAGCTCCGTGAGCGCACCGGCGGCGAGCGCCGCGGTGACGTCGGCCACTGCCTGGCGAAGCGCGGCCTCCGGCACGGTGTAGATCAGCACGAAGCGCAGGATGGCGTTGGCCTGCATCAGCGGGAACAGCGGCGCCGCCAGGTCGCCGTCGCTCGCGTAGCTCACGACGGTCCCACCAGGCGCCAGCACCGCGAGGTCGAGCTGCAGGTTCGCCGCGGGCGCCACCTCGATGACGCGCTCGACGCCGCCCGGCGCGGCGGCCCGGATCGCGGCGGCGGCATCGCCATCGCGATAGTTCACCACGGCGTCCGCGCCGGCGGCCGTGGCGAGCGCCGCCTTCTCGGGTGAGCTGACGGTCGTGACGACGCGCGCGCCGGCGCGCCTGGCGAGCTCGATCGCGTAGTGGCCGACCGCTCCGGCCCCGCCGGCGACGAGCACCGTCGTCCCGGCGATCGGACCATCCGCGAACAGGCACCGGTGGGCGGTCAGCGCCGGGATGCCCATGCTCGCTCCGAGCTCGAAGGTCACGCCCTCCGGCAGCGGCACCGCCTGGCGCTCGGGCAGGGAGACCCACTCCGCGGCGGTCCCGTGCTGGCGCTGCCACGCGGCGAACCAGAGCCAGACCCGCTGGCCCACCCGTCCGGGATCGACGCCCTCGCCCACCGCGTCGATGACGCCGGCGCCGTCCTGGTTCGGCACGACGTACGCGTGGGAGAGCGGCCCGCGCGACCCGCGGCGGGACTTCCAGTCGGTCGGGTTGACCGCCGACAGGCGCACCCGCACGCGCACCTCGCCCGGGCCGGGCTCGGGGCGGTCCAGCTCCACAACCCGGAGGACGTCCCCGGCAGCACCGTAGCGGTCGTAGGCGGCAGCACGCACGGCCAGCAGGCTAGCAGACCGCGCGGCGGCGGACGCCGGATCCCGTTCGCGGGCAACCAGGCCGGATGTCGGACATCCGTTCGACCGCCGGCACGTCCACGCTCGAGGGCCGCGCTTCAGCGCCCGCGCCGCAGGCCGCTCAGCAGCAGTTGCAGCTCCTCGCGGCGGACCGCTCTCAGCGCCCACAGCGCCACGCAGTAGACCAGCGCCCCCACCGGGGCGCCGAGGTAGATCGCCCTGGTCGACAGCGGCAGCACCGCGGCGCCCATCAGCAGGCCGGCGACCAGCGTCCGCCAGCTCACCCGAAGCCACGGCAGGCGCTCCACCCTGGCCACGAACCACCAGCCGGCGACGGAGAACGCGGCCTCAGTCACCACCGTGATCACGCTGGCCGCCAGGTAGCCGTAGGCCGGGATGAACGCCAGGTTCAGCCCCACGTTCACGATGACGGCGATTCCCGTCGTCCAGGCGAAGAGGTCCTGGCGGTCGATGGCGTAGAGCATCGCCGTGAACGCCGAGTTGGCGAACAGGAACACGATGGCCAGCGCCAGGATGCGCAGCGACGGGATGGACTGCGGGAAGAGCTGGAACAGCCGGCCAACCGGCGCCGCGAGCACGAACGTGCCGACCGTCAGCGGCCAGCCGAGCATGATCAGGATCTTGAAGAACCGCGCGTACGCCGCGGCCAGGCGCGGGCGCGAGTCGTGGAAGTACACCGCGAGCAGCGGGTACACGGTCGCCTGGACGGCCAGGGGCACGAACTGCAGCGACTCGAACGGCTTGTACGCGAACGTGTACCAGCCCACCTCCTGGAACGGCTTGAAGTGCTGCAGGATCGTCACGTCGGCGCGGAAGTACAGGTTGGTCAGGAAGGCGCCCAGCGCGAAGGGCAGCGCGAGCCGCAGCCACCGCCGGAACAGCGAGAGGTCGAACGCGAGCCGCGGCCGCCCCAGACCGAATGCGCTGATCACGACGAGGCAGTACAGGCACGTGAAGCCGAACGAGGCGGCGTAGGCCCAGATGAAGTAGGCGACGCCCGCGCCGAGGCGGGCGCCGGCGAGGATCAGGCTGGCCTGGATCACGGTCTCGCCCACGATGGCGACGGCCTCGAACTCGACCCGCCCCCTGGCGTAGAACGTGTTGCGGAGCAGGCTGGAGTAGGTCGTCAGCACCAGGAGGACCGCGCCCGGGACGACCAGGCCGCCGAGGTTCGCGGACGCCAGCGCGAGGGCCAGCGCCACCGAGGCGACCACGGCCAGCGCCACCTTGCCGCTGAGCACCGTGCCCAGGAAGTCGGGGATGCGCGAGGGCTGCCGCGCCGCCTCCCGTGTGTACAGCGGGCTGAGGCCCAGGTCGGCGATCACGCTGACGATCGCGCTGTAGGCGATCAGCGTGGTGTAGCGACCGTACTCGAGGTCGCCCAGGTGGCGGGCGAGGACGATCACCGTCACCAGCGCCACGAGACGCGAGACGACCCGCGCGGCGAGGACCAGGGTCGTGTTGACCACGGCTCGCCCGGCGAGGTGGGTGGCCGGACTGCTCAACGTGGTGAGTATCGTATGCACAATGCTCAGCCGAAGGACTCTGGTGATCGCGCTGGTCGCGGTCGTCGTGCTGGGCGGCGCCGGGGCCGCCGGCTACCGCTACTGGCGCCACACGCTGGCGGCCGCGCCCCACCCGGCGCCGAGCACGGCGGTCGTGCTCACGGGGCCAACCGCGCCGGCGCCGGCCGCCCCCACCAGCACGCCCGCTCCCACGCCGCTGCCGGCCTCCGTCTTCGTCAAGGTGCCCTACACCTCACAGTTCCCGTTCAACCAGTTCACCGACCGCGAGCACGCCGAGTACTGCGAGGCGGCCGCCATCCTGATGCTCAGCGACTACTTCAAGGGCGACACGCGCCCCCGCATCCCACCCGCCGAGGCGGACGCCGAGATGGGGCGGATCGTGAGCGTGGAGCGCCGCACGTTCCCCGGCGTGCTGGACCTGCCGCTGACCTCGGTCGGCGCCGTCGGGACGCAGCTCTTCGGACTGAAGCCCACCGTGACGCCCGTGGACCTGGACCAGATCAAGCGCAGCCTGGCCGGCGGCCGGCCGGTGATCATCCCGGTGATGACGCACAGCGCGGGCGGCGCCGGGATCGCCCCCTTCTACGGCGCGAACAACGTCTACCACGTGATCGTGATCACGGGCTACGACTCGACCAAGGATCTTCTGTACACGAACGACGCCGGCTTCGTCCAGGGCCAGAACTATGCGTACAGCTGGAGCACCCTTTCATCGGCGATCGACGCGCAGACGCAGCGGATCCCGCAGGGCCGCGTCATGCTGGTGTTCGACAGGGCCTGAACCGAGAAATCCAGCGCCCGGCTCAGTTCAGATGGGCCACTCGCTGGCGCTTCAGCCACTCCTGCGAGATCGGGATCTCGAAACGAGCGATGCATACCGTGCACCACACGCGTTCGCAGCGTTCGCAGTGGAGGTGCTGGTGGTCCTTCTCCATGTCCATCTCCATCGTGAACATGCCGCACTCGAAGCACGGGACCGGGCACTTCACGAGCGGATCTCCCGGTCGAACTCCGGGAAGTACCGCGAGATGTCGGCCACCTCGAAGCTGCGCAGGATCTGGCTCGCCGGCTCCCTCGCCAGCAGGAACGCGAACGCGCGGCTCACGAACTGCTCAGCTGTCTCGCCCTGACGACCCCACCGCTCCAGGTCGGCGGTGCGCACCCGCACCGCATGCCGGCTGCTCTCGGCACCCTCGGCCACCTCGACGGCACACCGCCATCCCTGCGCGTCGGGCGCAGCTTCCACCATGACCATGGCAGTCATGGTAGGCGCTCGGCCACCAGCTCAGCGGTGAGGGGCGCCAGGAGGATTCCGCTCCGGTTGTGCCCGGTGGCGAGAAGCAGGTTGGGCACCGCCGACGCGACGCCGATCACCGGCCGGCCGTCGGGCGTGGCCGGCCGCAGGGCGGCCCAGACGCGCTCGACGGTGGCATCGCGCAGGCCCGGCACGGCCCGGCAGGCGAACTCGAGGAGGCTCGCGACGCCCTGAGCCGTCGGCCGCTCGTCGAAGCCCGCGTCCTCCTCGGTGCTGCCGGCCACCACCGAGCCGTCGGGCTTGGGCACCAGGTAGCTGCCGCGCCAGGTCAGCATGTGGCGCAGCGCCAGGCCGCGCGGCCGCATGAGCACGAGCTGGCCCCGGTTCGGGCGGACGTCCAGGGCCACGCCGAGCGGCGACGTCAGCGCCGGGCTCCACGGGCCGGCGGCCACGACGACCACGTCCGCCCGGACGTGCCCCTCCGCCGTCTGGACGCCCTGCAGCCTCCCACCGCGAACGATCAGGGCGGTGGCCGGCGCGCCCTCGCGGATCTCCGCCCCCTGGGCGGCAGCGGTCCGGGCCAGGCCGCGGACCAGCCGGACCGGCGTCACCTGGGCCTCGCGGAAGACGGCCGCTCCGCGGACACGGGAGCTCAGCCCTGGCTCTGCCGCGCGTGCCTGCTCGGCGTCCAGCCAGCGTCCCGCGGACCGCCGCAGACGTCGCTCCTCGTCGCCGGTGAGGGCCGGGGTGATGCTGTCCTGCTCCCGGTACTCGACGGAGATCCCCGAGTGCTCGGCCCGCTCGACGGTCTCCGGGAACAGCGCGTAGCTCCGGGCGGCGATCTCGGAGCCGGCCCCCTCGCTGAACGGCGTCAGCAAGCCGGCGGCGGCGCCCGAAGCATGCGAGCCCACCGTGTCCCGCTCGAGCACGAGCACCTGGTGGCTGCGCTCGCGGCTCAGGCGCTCAGCGATGGCGCAGCCGATCACGCCGCCACCGACGATCACGATCCTGGCCACCATGACAATTCTCGGCCATCCGTTTTACAGACGTCGGGAGACCGCGTCGCGGAGCGCTGCCCGCGTCTCCTCGGGAAGGGCGGACCAGCGGACGTCGGTCACCGCGCCGTGCAGCGCGTACAGCAGCCCGTACGTGGTCTCTGCGGGGAATCCTCGCCTCAGCCGGACGTAGGCCTCGACGGCGCCCACCTGTCGAAGCTCCTCTGGACTCTCGATCCCCACCGCCCGCAGCCGCGCCGCGGAGACCGGTCCCAGGTTCTTCATCCGCTCCAGCTCGACGGGCTCCTCATCGCCCACCAGGCACCTCCCGTCTTGACTTTTCGAACATCTGTTCGTAGTCTGATCCCCATAGTCACGGCAGTCAAGTCCCCCTCACAAGTCAGAGAACCCAGGGATTCCGGATGCAGGAAGAGAGGCTGCGGAGCGCCATCGGCGCGATCCACGTCAGGTTCGGCAGCCATGCCCTGGCGCAGGCCAACCGGCTGCCACCCAGCCGGCCCTGGCCGACGGGGCAGCCGGCCGTGGACCGTCTCAGCGGCATCGGAGGCCTGCCTCGAGGCCGGGTCAGCGTGCTCCAGGGAGCGCCGGGCTCGGGCAAGCTCAGCCTGGCGCTGGCCATGCTCGCCCAGGCCACGCTCGAGCACGCCCGGACGGTGGTGATCGACGGGCACGGTGGATTCGACCCGTGGATCCCGGACCGGCTGGGCGCCGACCTCGGCGCCCTCACGGTGGTCCGGCCGCCCACCCCGACGGCGGCGGGTGAGGCGGCGGTGGCGCTGGCCAGGGCCGGCGCCGGCTTCGAGCTGGTGCTGGAGGCGCTTCCGGAGGCCGCGCTGAGCCCGCTGGAATCGGCCGCCTCCCGGTCGGGCTGTCTGGTGGTCGTGGTGGCCGGGGCGCAGGCGTGGGCCGGCGGGGCGAACATGGAGCCCCGGGCGCTCGCCCACGCCTCCAGCCTGACGCTCCAGCTGGAACGGCTGGAGTGGAGGCGAAGGCGCGACCTGGTGATGGGGGTGCTGACGCTCGTGCGCTGCGTCAAGAACAAGCTGGCGGCGCCAGGGGCTGAGGCGAAGCTCGAGGTGCGGTACCCGCTGGGCCCGCGTCAGCCAGCGGACGAGGCGCCGCGAGAGCTCCGGCCCGCCGTGGCGGAGATCTCCCAGCCGGAGGTGGAGCTGTGCACGGACGAGTCTGCTGCGGGTTAGTCCCGCACCTGGAGCTGGCCCGCCGTCCCGAGCTCATCGGGCGGCCGGCGGTGGTGCGGCGCGACGACGGGCGCGTGCTCGCGGCGAGCCCCGAGGCCGCCGCGTCAGGCATCCGCCCGGGACACACGCTGCGTCAGGCGGAGGCGCTCTCCCCCACCGCGGCCATCGTCGGGACCGACCCGGTGGCGACCTCGCGGCTGGCCGAGCGGATCGCGGCCCAGCTCTACGACCTGGCGCCGGTGGTCGAGGTGCGGCTCGACGGCTGCGCCTGGCTCGACCTCACCGGCGTTCCCCACCCCGGCCGCGCGATCGGGGAGGCGCGCCGGCGCCTGCGAGAGGCGGCCGGCGTGGAGCCCCGGCTGGGCCTGGCCCCCGGCCCCTTCGCGGCGGCGCGGGCCGCGGCGCGGGCGCGGCCGGGCCGCCTCATCCGGGTCGAGGACGTGCGCGCCTTCCTGGACCGCCTGCCGGTGGCGGAGCTCGGCCGGGGAGCCTGGCCCGGGCTCCTCGACGCAGAGCTGCTGGAACGGCTGGACCTGCTCGGTCTGCGGACGCTGGGCGCGGTGGGGGCGCTCGGCCCGCGGCAGCTCGAGAGCCAGCTCGGGCGGGCCGGCCGCACCGCCGCCCTGCTGGCCCGCGGCGAGGAACCGCTCTCGCTCACCCCGTGGCGCCCGCTCACGGTCACCGGCGCCCGCTGCCAGCTGGAACCACCGGTGGAGGATCGCGAGGCCCTGCTCTTCGTGGCCCGCCGCCTGTGCGGCGACCTCGCCGGCGAGCTGGGCCTGCGGGGAGCCGGCGCCAGGAGGCTCGCGGTGCGGTTGGGCGTCGAGGGCGGCAGCCCCGAGGAGCGCGAATCCGTGGTCAGGCACCCGCTCTCGAGCGCGGCTGAGCTGTTCGGGCTGGCCTCGTCCTGGCTGCGCGAGTGGCGGCCGGCGGCGCCGGTCACCGAGGTCACGATCGAGGCGCCGGAGCTGGAGCCGGCCGGCCGGCGGCAGCTCCGGCTCTGGGTGGGGGGCGACGGCTCAGCCGAGGAGGTGGAGGCGGCCCTGGAGCGGCTGCAGGAGCGGCACGGGGGCGAGACGATCCTGGCCGTCCGACCCGCGCTCGTCACCTCCCCCCTTCCCCGGCAGCGCTACGCGCTCTGTGCAAGAGGAGGCAGATGACGTACCTGGTGCACCCCCCGAAGCAGATCGAGGTCCAGACCGACGACGGCCACCGGCCCCGGCACATCCGGGGTGAGCCGCTGGACGGACCCGTCCAGCCGGTCCAGCGCTGGATCGTCGAGGTGGA
>DASYBH010000170.1:0-2414 GCA_036500885.1 Candidatus Dormiibacterota bacterium | reverse complement strand
GCTGGTCTCCGAGGTGGCCCGGGTCCGGCACCGGTACTTCGGCGACCGGGTGAAGCTGAACTTCCTGCTCAACATCAAGAGCGGTCTGTGCCCGGAGGACTGCCACTACTGCTCGCAGTCCCGCCTGTCGACGGCCGCCATCCAGCGCTACCGCATGCTGACGCCCGAGGAGGCGGTGGATGCGGCCGGGATCGCGGTCGCCTCGGGGGCGAAGCGCTTCTGCATGGTCGCCAGCGGACGCGGGCCGACCGCGGCGGAGGTGGGCCACTTCACCGCCGCCGTCCGCGCGGTGAGGGCGGCCCGGCCGGAGCTGGAGATCTGCGCCTGCCTGGGCCTCCTGCGCGACGGCCAGGCGGAGCACCTCGCGGCGGCCGGCGTCCACGCGTACAACCACAACCTCAACACCAGCGAGGCGCACCACGGCGAGATCTGCGGCACGCACACGTTCGCCGACCGCGTCGCGACCCTGGGCCGCGCCACGGCGGCGGGCCTGTCGCCCTGCTCGGGCGCGCTGTTCGGCATGGGCGAGGGCGACGAGGACGTGGTCGACGTCGGCTTCGCGCTCCGCGCGCTCCGGCCCGACTCGGTGCCGGTCAACTTCCTCATCCCGGTCGAGGGCACCCCGCTCGCCGGCCGGAACGAGCTGACGCCATGGCGGTGCCTCCGCATCCTCGCGCTCTTCCGGCTCCTCTTTCCCGACGTCGAGGTGCGCATCGCCGGCGGCCGCGAGGTGCACCTGCGCACGCTGCAGCCGCTGGGGCTGCTGCTGGCCAACTCGATCTTCGCCGGCGACTACCTGACGACGCGCGGGCAGGCCGCCCAGGCCGACCTGGACATGATCGGGGACCTGGGGCTGCGCGTGGAGGGCGCGGCCGAGCCCACGCTGCCGGCCCGCACCCTGCCGGCCGTCGAGCTGAAGACCCAGCGCCGCTGACGCCATGCGGCAGCCGGCTCGCGCGATGAGGCATCATCCTGGGGTGATCCGGAGCGTCGCGTCCTGGGATCGCCGCGAGCGCCTCGCGCTGGCCGGGCTCGTGGCCGTGCTGCTGGGCTCGCTGGTGTTCTACATGCACACCGCCTTCGGCCACGGCGACATCACGCTGTACCACCGCTATGCGCAGGCGTTCTGGCTCGGCTCGCCACGGCTCCACTCGCTGCCCGCCGAATATCCACTGCTCTCACTCGTTCCCTTCACGCTGACGCTGCTGCCGCCGCTTCGCGACTTCGTGTCCGTGTTCGCGCTGTGGATGCTCGTGCTGTTCGTGGCCGGCTACGCGGCGATCCGCGGCCGCGAGTCCGGCCGTGCCGCCGAGGTGTGCGGGGTCTACCTGGCGCTGGGCTGCTTCGCGACGGTCCTCGGCCGGTTCGATCTCGTGCCGGCGGCAGCGACCGTGCTGGCCTACTGGGCGGCCAGGGAGCGCCGGTTCACCCTGGCCTACGGCCTGCTGGCCGTGGGGACGCTGCTCAAGCTGTACCCGCTGTTCATCGTTCCGATCGTGGTGCTGGAGCAGTACCGGACGCTGAAGCTGCATCCGCTGCGCACCGCGCCGCCGCGGGCGGTCCTGCTCGGACTGGGGCTCTTCTTCGGCTCGGTGGCCGGGGGGTTCGCGATCTCGGCGGCGCTCAACCCCGGCGGCTGGCTCGGTTCGTTCACCTACAACGCGCAGCGGCCGCTCCAGGTCGAGTCGGTGCCGGCCTCACTGCTGTGGCTCAGCGGGCTGGTCGGCCTGGACGTCGCGCCCGACCACTCGTTCCACTCGTACAACATGGTGGGCACGATCGCAAGGGAGCTGAGCCTGCTGGCGGAGCTCGGACTGGTCGGCGGCAGCCTCTGGGTGTACTGGCGGCAGCTCGCCGGGCGGCTGAGCTTCGGCCGCGCGATCACGCTCTGCCTGCTGATCGTGGTCTGCACCAACCGCGTGTTCAGCCCGCAGTACCTGATGTGGGTGGTGCCGATGGTCGCGATCATGGAGCGGGACTACGACGGCGTCTGGCTGGCGATCTGCGCGCTGACCACGCTGATCTTCCCGTACGCGTACGACTTCGCGGGGCTGCACGGGTCGGGCACGCCGAGCAGCTATCCCTGGTTCTTCCCCGCGCTGATCGCACTGCGCAACGCCCTGCTGGTGGTCGCCACGGCGCGCTTCGCGCGGCGCTCGCCCCTGGCCAGGGCCGCCGCCCCCGATCTCGCCCGAACCACCTCACCCGCAGCCTGACACTCCCCCCTATCTGACCCCCGGGGGGTCAGGGGGGGCAAGTCGTCTCCTTACTCCCCTCATCTACCGGGGGGGTCAGGTCGCCTTCCTTAACCTCACCTTCTCCCATGCTTAACCGCAGGACCGGAGTCTTCAGGCATGAGACGCGCGATCTTCCTCGCCCTCGCCGCCGCGGTGCTGATGCCCGTGATCGTGCCG
>DASYBH010000169.1:0-3970 GCA_036500885.1 Candidatus Dormiibacterota bacterium | reverse complement strand
GAACGCCACGTCGGATGCCACGGCCACGACCGCCACGGCCGCGAGCACGCGCCAATCCGCCGGCTGCTCGATGCGAACGTCGCCGAGCGAGGCGACGACCTGCTCCAACCAGCTCGGCGTGCGCTCGCGAGCCGCCGCCGGCGGGATCGAGGGCGTGGCCGGCTGCCAGCGGGAGCCGTCCCACCGCCACCGGCCGTCGGGGGAGATGCGCCCGGTGTCTTCGGTCATGCCTGTGCAACCCGACGCCGAGGCCCGAGTTACGGCAGGCGGCCGCCCGTCCCCGGCCGAGGGCTGGGAACATGTCGCGGTTGCAGGCTGCAGTTGGCGCACGACCCGCGAGAGCGACGGATCGAACCCTGGGAACCACCGCGAAAGGATGGACGCGACCCTTGGAATCACCTGGGAGGCCCGCCTCGCGGGGAGCGCTACCCCCGCGAGACGAGACGACAGCCAACCCACGGGCCAGCTGCCGCCTCGCGGGACTGGGAGGAAGAAGTCAAACCTGGCCGGCTCGCGAGCCGGCCGCCCCAGGTTGGCACGTCAACCGGCGTGGGGCGGGCGAACGCGATGGACCTCTGTGCCAAGTTCCCCCTTCCTTAGCAGCAAGACCGGATCCAGATCATGCTCCGGACGGCAAAACTATTGAAACACAATAGGGCAGACGTTCGCGCACTTTCTCCGCTGGTTGGAGCGCATGAAAGCAGCGTGAACGATGGTTCAGCAAGCGTGCTTGACGAGCGCCATCATGACCAATTTGTTAGTCAAGCAATCTATCCGGAGGACCGGACATTGCCTGGGGATGCGCCCGGTGCGTTCACGGACTGGGGCCGGTCTCTCTTTGCGGGTGGACGCGGATGGGACAATGCTCTACAGAGGAAGATCATCGCCATGGCGCCATCGGACGTGACACCGTCCACCCTCCCGCCGGGCCCCCGGCTGCCGGCGTGGCTTCAGACCATCCTGTGGTTCGCGTGGCCGGCCGGCTTCCTCGAGCGGTGCGCGCGACGGCACGGCGACGTCTTCACGCTCCGGCTGGCGCTGGGACCTCCGACGGTGATGGTCAGCGAGCCGCGGCTGGTCGAGCGCGTGCTGGGCCTGACCGCGGACGCGGCGAGCGCCGGCGAGGAGAACGCCGTCCTGGCGCCGCTGCTGGGCGAGCGGTCCGTGCTGATGCTCGACGGCCCTGAGCACGTCCGGCAGCGCCGGCTGCTGCTCCCCTTCTTCCACGGCGAGCGCATGCGCGGTCAGGCTGGCGCGATCGCCGCCATCACGGCCGCCGAGGTGCGACGCTGGCCGCTGCACCGGCCCTTTCCGCTTCTGCCGCGCATGCGTGAGGTCACGTTCGAGGTCATCCTGCGGGTCGTGTTCGGACTGGAGGACTCCGCGGCGCTGCCCGAGCTGCGGCGGTCGCTCCAGCGGCTGCTGCGCGTCGGCAGCTCCTGGATGACCGTGCCGGCCCTGCGGTGCGACATGGGCCCCCTGAGCCCATGGGGCCGGTTCGTCCGGCTGAGGGCCCGGGTGGACGTGCTCCTGCGCGACGAGATCCGCCGGCGCCGCGAACCGGGCGCCGTGCCCGGCGACGGCGTGATCGACGCGATGCTCGACCGGATGGACGACGGGGAGCTGGCCGACGCGCTCATGACGCTGCTGGTGGCCGGGCACGAGACGACTGCGACGTCGCTGGCCTGGTGCTTCGAGCTGCTGCTGCGCCGCCCCGGCGTGGCGGAGCGCCTGCGCGAGGAGGAGGCGGCGGGCTCCTCGCGGCTGCTCGACGCCGTGATACGCGAGGTGTTGCGCGTGCACCCCGTGTTCAGATACACGTCGCGCCGCCTGCGCGAACCGCTTGCGCTGGGCGCGCACATCGTCCCGGCCGGCGTCGCGGTCGGCGCGAACATCTACCTGGCTCAGCGACGTGGCGATCAGTACCGAAGTCCGCTTATCTTTGATCCTGAGAGGTTCGTCGCGGCATCGCCCCCGCCCGGTGCCTGGGTCCCGTTCGGCGGTGGTCTCCGGCGGTGTCTGGGTGCAAGCTTCGCAACGTTCGAGATCGGAGTGGTCGTGCGTACGGTGCTGGAGCTGGCACGCCTGCGACCCGCTTCGTCACGGCCCGAGGGCGTGGCGCTCCACGCGGTCACGATGGTGCCCAGCCGGGGTGCGCGGGTCGTGCTGGAGGAGCGGTTGGGCTGAGAGAGGAGCGCGTGATCGTTCCACTCAGCGGCACGACGACGGACGTTCGTGGACATGGCGTAACAGCGGGTGGCATGTGTTCGTTACCGGTTCCCAGCGTGTGTACGTTGCCGCGTCAAGCCGTGCGAGTCCCAGGGGTGTCGGGTAGTGGGTGGCACCGCGCGTCCGGTGCCGTGTGTGAGCACACAGGCGCCCTCGTCTTCCCGGGAATCCCGGCCCGCCGGCGGGGTCCACGGGGCGTGACTGAAGCGTTCCCCGGCGAGGCGGCACTGGTCGAACGCGCCCGCTCGGACCCGGAGGCGTTCGGTCAGCTGTACGAGCACTACGCTCCGCTGGTCTATCGCTTCTTCTACAACCGGCTGCGAGATCGCTCGGTCGCGGAGGACCTGACGGCCGAGGTGTTCTACAAGGCGCTCAGGGCGATCGATCGCTACCGGCCCAGCGGCAGCCCCTTCCGGGCCTGGCTCTTCCAGATCGCGGTCAACACCCGCATCGACCACCTGCGCGGCCGCCGTTCGGGCGTCGAGCTGGATGCGGCCGGGGAACAGGCCGATCCGAGCCGGTCCGTGGAGGAGCAGGTCGCCCAGCGAGCCGAGGTGGAGCGTGTGTGGGACGCCGTCCGCCGGCTGAACGAGGCGCAGCGCACCGCCATCACGCTCAAGCTGGGCCTGGACCTGCACACCGCGGAGATCGCCATCGCCATGGGCAGAAGCGAGGGGGCGGTGAAGCTGCTCATCAACCGTGGCCTCGCGACGGTCCGCAAGCGGCTCGACGACGCGCGGCGCGCGCAGAAGGAGGCCGGGTGAGCGACCGCGATGCGGTGAGGGCGGACGAGGAGCTGCGGGAGCTGATCGGCGACGACGAGACCCTGGCCGACACGGCTGCCGAGGTGCGCGCCGCGCTGCGCGAGGCGGAGATCGATCCCGCGTTCCAGCGCCGGCTGCGCGGCCAGGTGGTCCAGGAGCGGCAGCGGTTGATCGACACGCGGGGTGCGCGTCGCTGGCCGTGGCTGCCGCGGCCGCCGGCCGCCATTGCCGGCCTGGCCCTGGTCATCACCGTCGCCGTCGCGCTGGTGCTGACCCTGGTCGTCTCCAGGGTGAGCCAGACGCGACCGGTGGCCGTGGTCGCCAGCAGCGCCGTGGCCGGGCTCGAGTCCGTCGACCCGGCCGAGCCCGTGGTCGTCAACTTCGACCGGCCGATGGACCACGAGGCGGTGGCCGCCGCGCTCCGCATCGCTCCCGCCACCGCGGTCCGCACGGCCTGGTCCGGCAACGACCTGGTCATCACGCCCCTGCACGGGCTGGCCGGCAACTCGCCCTACGTGCTGACGATCGACCGGGCGCTGGCCAGGACGGCGACCGGCGCCAGGCTCGCCGCCGACCTCCACGTCGTCTTCGGCACGGGTGGCTCGGCGATCCCGGCCGGCCCCGAGCCGGTCCCGACAGGCCTGCCGCAGCGCTTCGTCGCCGCCGCGGACGAGGGCTCGGAGGCGGTGATCACCGGCGGCGGCCTGGTGATCGCCACGTCGGCAAGATCGTCCGGCCTCTCCGGCCTGCTCCGCCTGCACCCGGACGGCGCTGCGGAGCAGCTCGGTCCGGCCGCGGACGCCATCTGCGTCTCCCGCAGCGGCCGCTCGCTCGCCTATCTCCTTCGGGGACCCGGCGGGACCAGCATCGTCATGGCCGCCGGCGACGCCTCCGGCGGCCGGGCCGTGCGAGCGGACGTCGACCCCGGCTCGCCGCTCGGCTGGATCGACGACGCCGAGGTCTCGTTCGTCGGGGGC
>DASYBH010000168.1:0-12006 GCA_036500885.1 Candidatus Dormiibacterota bacterium | reverse complement strand
CCCGCGGACCGGTGATCAGGAGCGCCGGAAACGCGCTGACGTACCGGTCCAGGACATCGTCCACGAGCCTCGGGACGTACCCCGCTGGCTGCACGCACCGATGATACCGATCTCGATCGGCGTCGGTTCCCGATTTAGCGCAGCTTCCATTCCCGTTTTAGCGCAGATCTCGCTCCCGGTTTAGCCCACCGATCGCGCGTCCCGTCACTGCGGCCGAACGTCGGGATCGTCCACGCCGTGGATGGCGCGGACCGCGTCGATCGTGTCCGCTTCGGCGGCCCGCTTGTCGGGGCGGTACCGGAGCACCCTGGCGAAGCGGAGTGCCACGCCGCCCGGGTAGCGGGGGCTTCGCTGCACCCCGTCGAACGCGACCTCGACCACCAGCTCCGGCCGCGGGTACACCGTCCAGTCGTCCCGCCGCTCCTCCAGCTCCAGGACGCGCTGCGTCTGCCAGGCCAGCATCTCGTCGGTCAGGCCCTTGAACGTCTTGCCCAGCATCACGAAGCCGCCGGAGGCCGGGTCGAGCGCGCCGAGGTGGAGGTTCGAGAGGTAGCCGCGCCGGCGCCCGTGACCCCATTCCACGGCCAGCACGACGAGGTCGAGGGTGTGCCTCGGCTTGACCTTGATCCAGCCGGATCCGCGGCGGCCGGCCTCGTACGGCGAGGTCAGCGACTTGACCACCACGCCCTCGTGGCCGCGCTCGAGCGTGCGGTCCAGGAATGCCCCGGCCTCCGCCGGGTCGGCGGTGACCACCCGGGGGATGCGCACGGACTCGGGAACGACCGACGTCAGCGCCTCGTGCCGGCCGGCGCCGCCGCGGTCCAGCAGATCCTCGCCATCCAGGTGCAGGACGTCGAAGACGAAGAGGGTCAACGGTATGGACGCGCGCAGGCGCGCGACGTCGAGCCTGCTCCCGAGGCGCCCGGCGGTGACCTGGAAGGGGTGGGGTCGACCGTCCTCACGCAGCGCGATCGCCTCGGCGTCGAACACCGCGGCCTGGAGCGGCAGCGCGAGCGTGGTCTCGACCAGCTCTGGCACCCGCGCCGTGATGTCGTCGAGGCTGCGGGTGAAGACGCGCACCTCACCTCCCCAGCGATGGATCTGGGCGCGGACGCCGTCCACCTTCCACTCGACGGCCGCGGGGCTGATGCGCTCCAGAGCCGCGACGATGTCGGGCGCCGTCTGGGCCAGCATCGGCTGCACCGCCTGGCCGACGTGGAGCCGGAAGGCGCGCAGACCGGGAACGCCCTCCCGGAGAGCCGCCGCCGAGACCGGGCCCAGGTCGCCCCGCAGCATCAGGGCGCGCCGGACCTCCGGCGCGGGGACGGAGGCCGCCCTGGCGACCGCCTCGACCATGACCCCCTCCAGGGCGCCCTGGCGCAGGTCGCCGAGCAGCAGGCGCCAGAGGAAGCGCTGCTCGGCGGCGGTGGCCCGGCCGATCAACTCGGTGAGCAGCCGCCGGCGCTCGCGCTGCGAGCCGGTCCCGACCTGGCTTCCGATTCGCTCGAACGCGGAGTCGACCTCGGTCACGGTGAGCGATGCCGTCTCCGCCGGCCCGGCGAGGTCCTTCAGCGCCGCGTAGCCGACCCCGATCTGGCGCTGGCGCAGCTCACCCGACAGGAACGCGACAGCGATCGGGACCTCGGCCGGCTCGAGCCGGCGCAGGCAGTCGGCCAGGCGCTCGATCTTGGACCCCCGCGCGGAGGTCGCCCCGACGGCCTCGGAGGTCTCCGCGATCTCGGCGAGCAGCACGAGGCCATTGTGCACGGCCAGCCGAGGGTGGCCTGCCGTTTGGGGCATCAGGGGGACGGTGACGGGGGCGGCGGCGAGGCCGACGGCGTGGGCGTGGGCGTGGGTGTGGGCGGGGTTGGGGTCGGGCTCGGCGAGTCCGATGGTGTGGGCGTCGGGGTCTGGCTGGGTGTGGGAGTACGTGCCGGCGGCGGGGTGGTGGGTATCGGCGTGGGCGTCACCGGCAGGATCGTGGCGAGTGTCGTGACGGGGGCGGGGACGGGCGCGGGGGCGCCGGCCCGAGGCGGCACGGGCGGCGGCTGGTCGGCAGCCGGCGGGGTGGGCTCGGGGGTGGCGACCGGACTGGAAGACGGCTCCTCGCTGGGAGCCGGCGCCGGGAGCACGGCGGTACCGGCGAGGCCATGCGGCGGTCGCGAGCCCTGCCCGCCGCCCACGATCCAGCCGGGAAGGCCCGCGATGGCGTTTCGCACCGACGGGTCGCTCAACGCGACCAACGCCGCCAGCAGCACGGTGAGGACGGCCGCGCCGCCGATCACCTTGTAGAGCCACGGCTCCGCGAGCTGGCCGCGCGGCGGCGCGACGGAGGGCCTGACCACGAGGGCCAGGCGGCGCTCGGGCTCGTCGGGCTTCGATCGGTGCTCGCCGTCCATCGTTCCCTTCCCCTCTCCTCGGTGGAACGTCCTGCACCGGCAGCGTACCCACCGACGAGCGCTCGCGGATCGGGACAGCCCGGAAGACGACGTCGCTCGTGGCTCACCAGTTCCCGGTGGAGGCCGGCGCGGCCGACGACGAGCGCGACGCCGGCGACCTCCGTCAGCCGGCGAATGTCCGTTTGGATGGCACCGGACACGGACATCCGCCGGCATGGGCGCCGAATGCCCCGGACCCGCTACCCCAGCAGCGCCTCCAGCCGGTCGACGTACCTGGCCAGCGTGGCGAAGCCGCGGTCCAGCGGGTCTCTCGTCGCCATGTCCACGCCCGCCAGGCGCAGCGCGTCCAGCGGGTACAGCGAGCCGCCCGCCGCCAGGAACCGCCGGTAGCGCTGCGCCGCCGGCGCGCCCTCGGCCAGCACCCCGTCGGCCAGCGCGTGAGCGGCAGCGATCCCTGTCGCGTACTGGTACGGGTAGAAGTTCCGGTAGAGGTGTGACGAGAACTGCGCCCACAGGATGCCCGCTCGGCGCCGGTGCATCTCCACCTCGGCGCCGTAGGCGTCCGCCAGCAGGTCGGCCATCAGCTCGGTCATGCCCTCCGCGGTCAGCGGCTCGCCTCGCTCCACCCGCCCGTGGATCTCCAGCTCGAACCGCGACAGCGTGGGCATGATCAGCAGGTAGCGGTGGAAGTTGCCCATCGCCTCCTCGATCAGCCCGATCTGCACCCTCGGGTCCGTCTCCCGCTCCAGCAGGTGCGCCCGCACCAGCGCCTGGTTGAAGTTGGACGCCACCTCGGCGACGAACAGCCCGTACCGCGAGTAGACGTACGGCTGGCTCCGCGACGTCTCGTGGTTGTGCATCGAGTGCCCGAGCTCGTGAGCGAGCGTGCTCATGCTGAAGAGGCTTCCGCCGTAGCTCATGAAGATGAACGGCCGGGTGCCGGGACGGCCGAGCGAGAACGCGCCCTGCCGCTTGCCGCGGTTGGGGTACACGTCCACCCACCGCTCCTCCAGCACGCCCCGCCGCAGGGCCGCCACGTAGTCCTCGCCGAGCGGGGCCATGCCCTCCGAGATCCACTCCACCGCCTGCGGGAAGTCCACGTCCACGAGCGGCGCCAGCTGCGCCCGCGCGTCGTATTCGCGCAGCACGTCCAGGCCGAGCGCCCGGCGGCGCAGCCGCCAGTAACGGTGCCACGTGCCCACGTTGTCCCGGAACGCGTCGATCACGTTGTGGAACACCTGGACCGGGATGTGGTTGGGCGTCACCGCCGAGTCCAGCGAGTCCCGGTAGCGGCGCGCCCTGGCCAGGAACACGTCTCGCTTGACGCCGGTGGCCAGGCACGCGGCCATCGTCTTGGCCGCCGCCAGGTGCCCGTCCGTGTAGCTCTCCCACGCGCTGCGCCGCAGCTCCCGGTCGGAGGCGGCCAGCAGCTCCGGGTAGATGCCGTGCGCCACCTCGTGCTCGACGCCATCCGACCCCACCGCGGGCCGGAAGCGAAGCTCCGCGTTGCCCAGCACGCCGTGGATGGCGGCGGCGGACTCCAGCGGCTCGGCGGCGAGGCCCAGCACCTCCTCGACCTCGGCCGATCGGACGTGCGGCGCGCGCACCGCCAGCCGGTCCACCCAGTGCGCGTACACACGCAGCGGCTCGTGCTCGGTCACCCAGCGGCGCAGCGTCTCGACACCGATCGTCAGCAGCTCCGGTTCGACGAAGGCGCCCGCCGCCAGCACCTGTGAGGCCAGCCCGCGCGCCTGGTCGGACAGCGCCGCCGCCGCCTCGTCCCCGCTGTCGACGGACGAGCGCATCATCGCGTAGATCGAGATGCGGTCCAGGCCCCGGGAGATCCGCTCGGACACGGCCAGGAACTCGCCCAGCACCTCCGGTCCCTCGCGGAGCCGGCCCCGGAACCGATCCAGCCCTGGGAGCATGGCCTGGACCCTGGCGAGCTCCGCGGTCCAGTCGGCATCGCTGGCGAAGACGCTCTCGACGTCCCAGGTGTGCTCGACCGGGATCTCGGAGCGGGCACGCAGGGTTACGGCCATGTGCAGAACCTCCTCGCTACGTGTGGTTCAACCTAGTCCGCAGGTTGTGTCCCCACACATTGTCGCGCAGGTCCACGCCTCGAGACGCCGGATACGGCGCCGACTCGATGAGCCGGACCGCCGCGCGCTCGCGCGGCGGTCCGGCCGGCCCCAGGGCTCTTCAGCTCAGAGCGACAGCAGGAACGGCGTGCAGCCCGGCGCCGGCACGCGGGAGTCGAGCGCGTTCTGCACCCAGCCGATCGCGTTGGGATCGACGAGGATGCCCAGGTGGCCGGTGAGGTCCAACGGGCAGGAGTTCTGCAGCAGGATGTTCGTCACCGCCGGGCCGGTCAGGAACGCCGACGTGAACGGCGTCACCACCTCGTCGAAGCGCGACTCGATGACCGTGTACAGAACGCCCGGCAGGGTGTCAGCACCCGCGTTCAGCCTGGCCAGGAACGCCGAGCCCGCCAACTGCTGCTGGCAGGCGTCGCAGTTCAACACGCCCGAGAGCGCGGAGACCAGGTTCTGCAGCCCGTTGAGCGTCGTGCCGTGGTTGGACGGCGCCAGGCCCACCAGCCGGTGCACCCTGGATGCGCCGGCGAGGAACCGCATGTAGTACCGGGGCATCATGCCGCCCTGCGAGTGACCGACGATGTCGACCTTCGACGCGCCCGTCGCCGCCCGCACCTGGTCGATGAACGCGGAGAGCTGCTGAGCGGACTCCTCGATCGGACCGGTGGCGCAGACCACGGGCCCCAGCGCCTGGCAGCCGTAGTTGAGCGCGAAGACGCAGTAGCCGGCGTTCGCCAGCTGGGGCGACAGAGCGCCGAACGAGCTCGCGTTGGCGAACGTCCCGTGGACCAGCACCACCGGGAACGGGTGAGCCTGGCTCGGCCGGCACGAGAAGTCGTTTGCCCCGGCGACCGAGCCGACCGAGGATGCCGAGGATGTCGAGGAGGCCGCCTGCGCCGGCGCGGCGGCCACCGTCATGCCCACAGCGGCGAACGCGGCCACCACCGCACCGAACAGACGCGATCGCACGACCCGTACGAGCATCTCTTCTCTCCCTCACTGGTCGCTCCGTGCAGCGGCGGCGACAACGTCCCAGCGGCGTTCGTCGCGCGGTACCGGAGCGTACTGACGTGTTGCGGCGAGCTTACTCGCCGGTAGTCGGGCAGTCAACCCGAGCTCGAACCGTCTCCGCCGGTGCGGCTACCGCTCGCCTCGAGCCAGGTCGATCAGCCGGGCCAGCACCCGCTCGCCGTCGCGCCTGCTGCCGTCGTGCTCGTACTCGTTGGTAATCCACAACCTGAGGCCGGCGATCGTTCGCGCGGTCTCCAGCGAGTACGCCGCGTCCACGTACATGTCGTCGTGGTACACGACCGCGGCGCACGGCACCTCGTTGGTCCGAAGCCGCTCGGGATCGTACAGCGCCGGCCAGTCGTCGCGGTCGGCGAGCAGGTTCGCCGCGGCCTGGAAGGGCGCCAGCGCCGCATCCTCCTCGAACATCCAGGGATAGATCATCTCGCCGGTGAAGCACGGCGGCCCGGCCGGCTCCGGGTCGAACGCCGGGAACTCGGCCCGCACCCGCTCCGCCGCCCAGCGCGAGGCGGCGCCCTGGCAGTAGATCGGCTCGTGCAGCACCGCGTACAGCGGGTTCGCCGCGAAGCTGGTGGCGGTCTCGACGCCACGCAGGAAGCGCTCGGACAGCTCGGGTCCGTCCGGACCCGGCACGAACGCCCCCTCCAACAGGTAGTGGAGGTGCTCGAAGCCGCCGCTCACGCCGAGCCGCGTGCCGAGCGTCTGGAAGCGTCTGACGCTGAGCGGGTCTCCGGCCGGCAGCCGAACAGCGCCGGACCGCAGCACCGACAGGACCGCGGAGGCGACCTCCGCGTCGTCCGGGTACCGGGAGAAGAAGCGGCGGTTCCTCTCCACCACGCGGGGCGAGGTGGCGCGGTAGACGTCCTCCGCCCCTGCCGTGAGCGGCGGCAGCCCGCCCGCAATGAACGCCTCGCGGAGGCCGCCGGGCGCGAGCGACAGGTACGTGGTCACGCAGAAGCCGCCGAAGCTCTCGCCGAACACGCTCCACTTCCCGCTCTCGCCGATCAGCTCGCGCCGGATGCACTCGGCGTCGCGGACGATCGCGTCGGCGCGGTGGTGGGCGAGGTGGTCCGCCTGGGCCCGGGCGTCGCCGAGGCGCCACAGCGTCTGCCGGTTGACCGGGGATGACCGTCCCGTGCCGCGCTGGTCCAGCAGCAGCACCCGATGATCCTCCAGCGCCCGGCCGAGCCACGCGTCAGTGCCCGACGGCCGCAGCGCCTCGTGGCCGGGGCCGCCCTGGAAGTACACGAGCCACGGCAGGTCGTCGAGCTCGCGTCGCGTCGCGACCAGCTCACGCGCGAAGACCGTGATCCGCGCCCGCTCGGGGTCCGCGTGGTCGAGCGGAACCTCGAAGTCGTGGTCCGTGAGCACGACGCCGGGAAGTCGATGGCTCCTGCGACGCATGCCGGCGAGCGTAGCTCAGACGGTCGCCAGGTAGCGCTGCTTCACCAGCGCCAGCGCCTCGTCGCCCGGCCTGTCCCACAGCGCCTGGTTGAAGATCTCGACCTCGATCGGTCCCGTGTAGCCGGCCCGCTCCACCGCCCCTCGCAGGCGGCGCAGGTCGATCACCCCGTCGCCCATCACGCCGCGTCCGAGCAGGAGGTCGGGGGGCGGCGCCAGCCAGTCCGACACGTGGTAGCCCAGGATGCGCTCGCCCGCCCTCGCCACCTGCTCCTCGACCTCCGGGTCCCACCACACGTGATAGGCGTCCACGACGACACCGCACCGCTCGGCCGGGAAGCGTTCGGCCAGGTCCAGCGCCTGCCGCAGCGTGACCACCACCGACCTGTCCCCCGCGTACATCGGGTGGAGCGGCTCGATCGCGAGGCGCACGCCGCAGGCCGCCGCGTGCTCGATCGTCGCCGCCACGCCCTCGGCGACCATCGCCCGCGCGGCCGGCAGGTCCCGGTCGGGCGCCGGCCCGCAGACCAGCACCAGCACGTCCGTCCCGAGCGCGGCCGCCTCCTCCACCGCGCGCACGTTGTCCTCCAGCCGCGCCCGCCGCTCGTCCGGCGTGGAGGCCGGGAACCACCCGCCCCGGCAGAGGCTGGACACGCGCAGGCCCGCGTCGCGGATCAGCCGTGCGCTGGCGGCCAGCCCGTGCTCCGCGACCCTGTGCCGCCACGGTCCGATCCAGGGGATGCCGTGCCGGGCGCACCCCTCGACCGCCTCGCGCAGGCTCCAGCGCTGGGTGGTCGCCTGGTTCAGGCTCAGCCGCGAGACCGGGGCCGGCTCCACCTCAGTCGACGCCCGCCAGCACGAGCACCGCGCGCATTCGCTCGGCCGCCAGCTCGGCGTCCTCCAGCAGGCACGCGCGGTCGGCCAGCCGGAACAGCTCGGCCAGGTGCGCGATGGAGCGCGCGCTCTCGAAGCCGCCCCTCATCCGGAAGTGGCGCTGGTGGCCGTTCAGGTAGGCGAGGAAGACCAGGCCGGTCTTGTAGTGGAAGGTCGGCGCCTGGAAGATGTGCCGGCTGAGCGGCACGGTCGGTCCGAGCACCGCCTCGTAGCGCTTCAGGTCGCCCGCGTCCATCGCCTGCAGCGCGGCCGAGGCGGCGGGCGCGATGCCGTCGAAGATGCCGAGCAGGGCGTCGCTGTACCCCTGCTCGTCGCCGCGCATCAGCTCCGCGAAGTTGAAGTCGTCCCCGGTGTACATGCGCACGCCGGCCGGCAGCCGGCGTCGCATCTCGACCTCCAGGCCGGCGTCCAGCATCGAGAGCTTCACGCCGGCGACGCGCGCCGCGTGCTCCGCGATCACGGCCAGGCAGACCTCCATGGCCGCACGGCCGTCGTCGTGCCCCCAGTAGCCGGCCAGGGCCGCGTCGAACATCGGCCCGAGCCAGTGGATCAGCGCCGGCCGGCGCAGCTGGCCGAGCACGCGGCCGTACACGCTGGCGTAGTCCTCCGGTCCGCGGGCCAGCCGGGCCAGCTCGCGGCTCGCCATCAGCACCACGTCGCCGCCCACCGCCTCGATGACCTCGCACTGGTGCTCGTACGCGGCGACCACGTCGTCCAGCCCGCGGGCGGCCCCCGGCTCCAGGTGGTCGGTGCCGGCCCCGGAGACGACCCGGGCGCCCTCCGACCGCGCCTCTCGCACCGTCAACTTGATCAGCTCGCGCGCCTCGGGCCAGGCCAGGCCCATGCCGCGCTGCGCGGTGTCCATCGCCTCGGCGACGCCCAGCCCCCACGACCACACGTGGCGCCGGAACCCGAGCGTGGCCTCCCAGTCGATGCGGGGCGGATCGGCCAGCGGGTCGGCCACCACGTGGACGGCGGCCAGCGCCTCGCGGCTCTGCAGCGGGCGGCGCGGCCGCGCGAACTTGCCATGGCGCCCGAGCGCGTACGCCTCCAGGCGGCCGTCGGCCCTGGGCAGCACCACCCGCGTCCGGAAACGCCTCATGCTCGCAGCTCCGGCACGTCGAGCCATCGCCGCTCGCGCCAGGATCGCAGCCCGAGCTCGGCCAGCTGCACGCCCCTGGCGCCCTCCAGCAGGCTCCAGGGGAACGGCGCGTCACAGGCCACGTGCCTCAGGAACAGCTCCCACTGGGCCCTGAAGCCGTTGTCGAACACCTGGTTGTCGGGCACCTCCTGCCAGCCGGCGCGGTAGTCGATCTCGCGGGGGACGTCGGGGTTCCAGATCGGCCGGGGCGTCGACGCGCGGTGCTGCACCCAGCAGTCGCGCAGCCCGGCGACGGCGCTGCCCTCGGTCCCGTCGACCTGCAGGACGAGCAGGTCGTCCCGGTGCACCCGCACGGCCCACGAGGAGTTGAACTGGGCCACCACCCCTCCCTCCAGCTCGAAGGTGGCGAACGCCGCGTCCTCCGCCGTGCACGCGTAGCGCCGGCCCGCCTCGTCGACGCGCTCCGGGATGTGCGTCACGCCCAGCGTCGAGACCGCTCGGACCGGCGCCACCACGTGGTCGAGCACGTAGCGCCAGTGGCACAGCATGTCGAGGATGATGCCGCCGCCGTCCTCCTTCCGGTAGTTCCAGGAGGGCCGCTGGGAGGGCTGCCAGTCACCCTCGAACACCCAGTAGCCGAACTCGCCCCTGACCGCCAGCACGCGGCCGAAGAAGCCTGCGTCGCGCAGCCTGCGCAGCTTCATCAGCCCGGGCAGGAACAGCTTGTCCTGGACCACCCCGTGCTTGACGCCCGCCGCCACCGCCAGCCGGGCCAGCTCCAGCGCCGTGGGGAGGTCGCCGGCCACGGGCTTCTCGCAGTACACGTGCTTCCCGGCGGCGATGGCCGCCCGCAGCGCCGGACCGCGCGCCGAGGTGACCTGCGCGTCGAAGTAGACCGGGAGCTCGGGGTCGGCCAGGCAGGCGTCCAGGTCCGTGCTCCAGCGCTCCAGGCCGTGCGCCTCCGCCAGCACGCGCAGCTTCCGCTCGTCGCGGCCGACCAGCACCGGCTCCGGCCAGACCGTCTCGCCGTCGCCCACCGGCACGCCGCCGGCCTCGCGGATGGCGAGGATGGACCGCACCAGGTGCTGGTTGGTGCCCATCCTCCCCGTGACGCCGTTCATGATGATGCCGACCTTCATCGTCTGGTCTCCCCACAGTGGCGATCGAATACCGGGCTCGCCGCTTGCGACCGCCGGATCGCCGCCCCCCGTTCGATCGCGCGGTTCTCGTGCGGCGGTCGCGACTCAGCCAAGGGCTCCGCTCCCTGTGGCCGTGCGGAGCGGCGGCGCGCTGGAGGCGCGTTCGACGAGCTCCACCGGGTGGACCCGCAACCTCCGGTTGCGGTCAGAGCCGCGCAGGATGGCCAGCGCGCGAGCCACGCCCGCCGACCCGATCGCCGCCATCGGGACGCGCACGGTGGTCAGCGCCGGGTGGATGAACTCGAGACCGGGCACGTCGTCGAACCCGACCACCGAGACGTCCGCGGGGACCGACACGCCGCGCTCGCGCAGCGCGGCGAGGACGCCGATGGCCATGTTGTCGTTGGAGACGAGCACGGCCGTGACCTCGCGGCCGAGCTCCAGCAGCTCCGCCGCGGCGGCGGCCCCGCCCTCCCGCGTGTAGTCGCCGGCCACGACGACCGGCTCGATGCCGGCCGCCTCCAGCACCGAGCGGTAGCCGGCCTCGCGCTCGCGGCTGGTGCGGAGGCGCTCGGGACCCATGACCAGCGCGACCCGCCGGTGGCCGAGACGCACCACGTGCTCCGCCGCCAGCGCCGCGCCGCCGTGGTTGTCGGCGACCTCGGCCGCCCAGCGCTGCGAGCGCGGCGCCAGCGCCACGACCGCGCCGCCGTAGGCCGCGATGCCGGCCGCGTGCTCGTCGACGGCGCGCCGGTAGGCCGCATCCTCGAGGCCGCCACCGGCGAACAGGACGGCCGCGACCCGGCTCAGGCGCAGCATCGCGAGGTAGCGGAGCTCGGTCGCCGGGTCCCGCTCGGTGTTGCACACGAACGTCAGGAGGCCCTCCTCGGAGGCGGACGCGCTGATCGCGCGGATGACCTCGGCGAAGTAGGGGTCGGCCACGTCGTGGACCAGGACGGCGATGGTGGGCATCCGGCGTGTGCGCAGCGCTCGCGCCATCGTGTTGGGCTGATAGGCGAGCTGCGCCGCGGCCGCGGTGACCCGCTGCCGGGCGGAGGCGCTGATCGGGTGGGTGCTGTCGGGGTTCAGCGCGCGCGAGGCGGTCGTCAGCGACACGCCGGCGAGCCGGGCGACGTCGACGAGCGCCGGCGGCCGGCCGGCTGCCGGCATCTTAAGGCGGCGACCAGCGGACCGGCCCCCGAGCGATCACGGGCGCGATCCGCCGCGGTCGGGCCGTCCGCCCGCCCGCCCGTGGAATCCTTTTCCGGAAATCGGTTTCCACTTCGGCTGCATCTTAGATGAATGATGCCGAATCCGGTGCGGTTCCCGGGCGGACAGGGCGGTGCCCGATCGAGCGGCCGATTGTCTGAATGAGTCGCAGCACGAAGCCACGAAGGCCACGAAGACGCACGAAGGAATCTGGATCTGCCGATCGGCTGGAGCGCCAGGGCTGACCTCGAAACCTTCGTGCGTCTTCGTGCTCTCCGTGGCTTCGTGCTTCAGACCAGTTCGGAATCAATCATCTAGGGCCGGGGCGGGCGGGGTGTCAACGGCGGTCCTTGGCGTCCCGGCGACATTGTCCGTCGTCCGTCCTTGAATCATCAGTCCGGAGATGGCCATCATGTGCACGATCCCGGCCGCGGCCGGCGCCCGCATACCAACCGAGACCGAGGAGGACTGGGCCCACATGGGCGAGACCGTCAGCGCTGATCCGGACAGGCTGTTGGCCTACGAGCAGTACGGAAAGAACGTGGCAGAGCTCGGGCTGCTGGGACAGGCCAAGGCGCTGGACGGCGCACTGAACCGGCTCGCCCACTCGGCCACCGACCCGACAGTGATGCCGTACGTTCCGGACCTCGGCGTGCAGAGCATCGCGTACACCCACCGCCAGGGCGCGCTCGACCAGTGGGTCGGCGAGGTGGGCCGCGCATTCCAGAAGGCGGGCG
>DASYBH010000167.1:0-7746 GCA_036500885.1 Candidatus Dormiibacterota bacterium | reverse complement strand
GGCGATGTGGGACGAATTGGAGGAACTCTACTCGGCGGCATTTAAGCATGGTGCTGGCACGTCACATGTTGAGGCTCTCCAGGCAAAGGGCCGGGCAGTGACGTATTGACCCGATAGTGCCAGATGGCGGGTCCGCTGACGTTCCGTGGGTCAGGCAGCACGACCTGGGAGCGTCGGTCTGACAGCGCCACGTGTGAGCATGGCCAGGCACGATCGTGGCGTCGGATGTGTAAGCCGTAGCGGGACTTTCGTGCTGAGGGTGGCGGCGCTGGGCACCTAACCGATTCCGGATGGGCGTATTGCGCTTCATCTAACCCGAGAACTACTGTTCGGCCAGGGGTCGATGCACTGACGCGGCGCGTCGACGGCGCCGTTGGCACGCGCGGTGCTCGATGAGCACGAGATGGCGTCAATGTCGCGCTGGTGAGGGCGATGAGGATGGCAGCGGATGGGACGTCGGGGTCGTAAGTGACGATCTGGCTGAGGTTGGGACGTGCGTGGTCACGACGACCGTGGGGCGTGAGGCTGGCGGCGACGTGTGGCGAGCTCAGGTCGTCAACGGCACGACGACGGCTTGGAGGCTGGCCAGCAGGGCCAGGAACTCCTCCCTCCACGGCCAGTCCGCCGGCAGTCGCAGCCGCCGTCGGCGGCCGTGCTCGACCAGTCGTCCGGGAAGTGCGAAGAATCGCAGCCGCCAGGCTTTCAGACAGGCGATCGCGAAACCGCCCAGGCGTCCCATCCAGCGGCAGAGGTTGTGCGCGATCACGTTCAACGCCAGCCAGGCCGCGTTGGCGCCGAACTTGCCGCTGGGCATGTGGTTGAGGCCCAACCCGTACTTGGAGTCGCGGATCACGTTCTCGACCACGGCATGCTGGCGGTGGTCGGCCTCCAGCTCTAGCATGTCGCCCTCGCGATCGGTGATGAAGGCGTAGTGGCTGTAGGCCACTCCTTCCAGCCAGAGCTGAGTGCCGGCCGTGGGCGCCACCCGGCGCACGATCAGGCGGTACGTCCGCTTCTTGCCGAAGGGCTGGTAGGGGATCTCGGCCACGTGGGCGGCGCCCTCCAGCCAGTAGGGAATGGGCTTCCACGCCTCCTCGGGGATGGCGGCGATGCGCTGGTGATGACCCTTCTGCAGGCGGACCGAGATCGAGAAGCGTGCGCCGTGGGCCTGGCAGGCCGTCACTACCTTCTCGGCGTAGAAACCCGAGTCCGCCCGCACCACGATCTCGTCGAGCAAGCCCAATCGCTTTAGCCGAGCCAGGGCCTGGCGCGCGAAGCTGCTCGCACCCCGGCCGGAACTGGCCTTCCCCTCGCGCAGCCGGGAGTGGACCACCTCGCCGGTCTCCGCGATCACCGCCAGCAGCGGGTGGTAGCCGCGGGTGTTCAGGTACGTGAAGTCTTTGCCGCCCTGCTTCTGCAGCCCGTACGTCTCGATCACCGTCGAGTCCAGGTCCAGCTTCACGATCCGTCCCGGCGGCCGAGCGCCCGCCGCCCAGGCTCGCCGATGGAGGTCCTCCTGCACCGCGTCCAGTTGCCGGCTGTGACCAGCCGTGAACCCGCGCAGGAAGGTGCCCACTGTCGACGCGGCGGCCGGCCTCACGCCCAGCACCCCGGCGCCCACTCGGCTGGCGCGCAGCACGTTGACGTCCTCCACGCACTCGCCGCCGGCCAGCAACGAGGCGATCAGGGTCAGCGACTTCACGTCCGGGTTGGCTGCGCCTGCCACCTTGCCCAGGTGGACGTGCTGCCGCAGCAGCTCGGGCAGGCCCAGACGCTCGCTGAGCGTGGCCGGCAACACCAGGCCGGCGTTGGCGACCAGGCCGGGCGCGTCAAAGTCGACGCGAAGACGGTCCAGAGTGTGCGACGATGCCTTCACCGGACGGGTGCTCCTTCGTTTGCGAGGTTGACGACTGGACAACGGCATTCTCGCAATTCGAGAGGCGCCCGTTCGTCGTCTCTCAGGTCACGCCGGCCCTTACCTCATCGGTGGATCGAGGCTAAGTCGTGCCTGGCTTGGCGAAACTGGCCAGCAGCGGGATGAGTTCCTGCGCGTTGGGGGTTCCCCAGCCCGTCACCGGGTCCCAGCCCGGAGTGGCCGGGTAGCCGTTGGTGCCGGCTGTGTCGGTTGTGATGTCGTGAAATGCGGTGTGATAGCTGGAACTGCGCGCGATGCTGTAGATCGCGGGGTTGATGAAGCCGAGCTCGCGATGGGCGTACTGGTCGGCCAGCGCCACAAGCCCTCCCCACAGTGGCGCGGAGTTGCTCGTCCCCGGCGGCGAATGGAGCGATGCTCTGCCATCCTCCGTGAAAACGAGCGCCATGCCGCCGGCCCCAGCGGCGTCGCCGGCGACGTCGGGTACGCCCCTCGCTTCTGAAATCCCAGCGACGCCATCCTGGTAGGCGGGGCGTACATACAGGTGGCTGAAGCCGCCACCCGAATCTGGCCAGGCGGTCTCGCTGATGTAGGCGCCGGGCTTGGGATTCGCGGTGAGAATGGTGCCGCCAACGCCCAGAACCAGCGGGTCGGAGGCCGGAAGGCTGACCTCCTTGACCTGACCACCCCATCCCCGAGGGGTAGGGAACCAGCCAGCATCGCCGGAGCTGCCGATAACCGTGACGTGGTGAGCGGCCGCCCCGAGCAGGATCGCGTGTAACTCGGCCACCTCAGTCTTCGTGAAGTAGTGTTCCCCCAGGCTCCAGCTGATCGAAGCTACGTCGGTGTGGGTGACGGCGAGCCGCAAAGTCGCGAGCATGTCCGCCGTCCCGTTCGCGGCGCTCTGGCCCCAAGAGGAGGGAATCAGGACGACCCGCAGGGTCGCGGCAGGGGCGACCGCGTGCACGTGCTCACAGTCCCCGACCTCCTCTCCCGTCGCCTGCCACGGCGAGGCTGAACCGGCGAGGCTGGTCACAACGTCGATTCGTGCGGCGGGCAGCCGGAAAGTTCTGTCGAAGCTCTCCAGATCCTGACGGATATCGGTAGCACGTTGGCCTGGTTGTGCGACCGGGGCAACCACCGTCACCGTCTCGCCGCGACCGTCGATTCCTCTGTCCAACAATGCCTGGATGCCATACGCGACCCGGTATTGCTCCGGGGTGTAGCAGGGGTCACCTGACTTGTTAACAAGTTGGCACGTTGGCCCGCCTGGTGGCATGCCGGCCGGGGATCCGCAAGCGCTGATCAGCAAGGACGCGATCGACACGAGAACCAGAGGCCGGATGAGGCCGCTGTTGCAGCGAGTTGATCGTTGCACGGTGACGAGCCACATCGGACGTGGATGCCGTTCAGATCGCTCTGCGACGGATCACGCGTGCGCGGGCGGCGGTCGCCGCGAGCACGGCCGGAGCGGTCGCGACCAGGAGCTTCGATGGCGCAGGCGGTGTGCCGCCGAAAGCGATCAGCTCGATCCCGATCGCCGTCCAGATCATCGCGACCGCGATCGCGAGCCGCGGCTGCACGGCAACTACCGCCAGCCCGGCGATCGAGGCACTGCCCAGCACGATGAACTGGCCGAACCCGCCGGTATTCGGGTCGACGATCACACTCACAATAACCAGTGCGGCGAGCGCGGCGAGCGCGGCTGTGCTCGGACGCTCGCGTGCCGGAGCGATCGCCATGATCAGAAACCCACATGCCGGCAGAATCGGTTGCACGAGCGAAAGTGGAAGCAAGACATCTGGTGGGTACGCGACGACCAGCAGCACCGTGCACGCGAGGCCGATCACGCCGGCGAGGCGCTGCCGTCCTCGCGACCACGCCAACAGGACGATCAGCAACCCGACCACGTGAAACGAGACCTGGCTTTCGTGATGCCATCCGCGCCGCTCGATCAACGCCACCAGACCCGCCGTGAGCCACAGGCACGCGTACAGGATCGACGCGAGCTTTGCCGCCTCCGCGATCGTCCGGCCGGGGCTCACCCGGGCGCTGGCCCGGGCGCGCTCACCCAGCCCCGCGGTTACGAGCGACAGGACGTTCCACACCAACACGCCGTGCCGATCACCCGAGGCCTCAAGCAGCGTGTCGAGCATCTCCGCTCCGCGCGCCGTACGCATGGTCGGCGGATAGCACCGCAGCGCCGCCTGCGCGAGCCCGCGGCCCCTCATGCCGGCGCCGTCCGCGCGCTCGCGCGCAACCTCGCCGACACGACGCCAGCCGCGCTCGCCATCCGCTCGGTCTCGAGCTCCAGCGCCAGGCGCCCCGCCGCTGTGAGCGCATAATCGCGGCGCTGACGGCCACCCTGCACGTACACCCCGCCGGCTGTCACGAGCTCCTCGCCGATCGCCCGGTCGAGGAGTGCGTACAGCGTGCCGGTCGAGAGTCGCACGCGGCCGTCCGATAGCTCGCGCGCGCGGCGCATGATCGCGTACCCGTGCAAAGGCCCGTCGATCAGCGAGGCGAGCGCGAAATAACTCGGCGGTCGCAGTTCCATCGGCACAACTATACATCGTCTAGCGATAGGTTGTCAACCGATATATCTTTCACCCGAGGCCGGACGTCGCTGCGGCCTGGCCGCCATCGAACAACTGGAGCCACGCGGGTAGCGAGCCGACGAGGCACCCGCGGGGGGACGAGAGCGGGTCTCGCCCGGGGCGACCCCTTCAAGAAGGCCCTGGGGTTCTACCGCGACCTCAGCGAGGCCATGCCGTCCCCGGACGCCGAGTCGAGCCTTCGGGTGGAGTTCGCCAACGGATCCAGGATCACAAGCCTCCCCGGCGGTAAGGAGGGCGATTCGATTCGCGGCTACAGCGCCGTCGACCTCCTGGTGATCGACGAGGCGGCCTTCGTCCCCGACCAGCTGTATGGCGCCGTGCGCCCCATGCTCGCCGTCTCTGGCGGCCGCCTGATCGCTCTGTCGACCCCGCACGGGAGCCGGGGCTGGTGGTACGAGGCCTGGCACTCCGCGGAGCCACGGGAGCGGTATCGGGTGACGGCTGCCGAATGTCCCCGGATCTCGGCCGAGTTCCTCGACGAGGAGCAGCGCTCCATGGGGACCCGGTGGTTCAGCCAGGAGTACGAATGCACTTTCCTCGACGCGGAGACGGCGGCGTTCAGCGCCGAGGACGTCGAGGCCGCCTTCGACAACGACTGCGAGTCCTGGGGGCCGGTGTGAGCGAGGTCGTCGATTGGGTGCCCGACGCCGAGACCTCCCCCTGCCGCCGCCCAAGCGCCTGGTGACGATCGGCGTCGACCTGGGCCAGCGTGCCGACTACACGGCGATCGCCGTCCTGGAGGGCTGGCGGGAGCAGCTGCCCGGCCTGTCGCGGCCACAGTCGCGCTTCCTGGTCCGCCAGCTCGGACGTCTGGAGCTGGGCACCAACTACCTGGCGGTGGCGAGGCGCGTGCGCGAGGTCGTGGCCCGAGCTCGCCCTCGAGCAGCTGGGGCGCTCACCGTCTACGTCGACGCGACCGGCGTGGGCGGGCCCGTGCTTGACGTGGTGCGCTCGGTGGATCTCCACGCCGCCCTGATGTCCGTCTACTTCACCAGCACCGACCGCCTGGTCCCCGTCCACCAGGAGCGCCCGAAGACGGCGGGGGTCCTGGGCAGCAGCCGGGGTCCGGTGATTGAGCTCCGGATGGGGAAGGCCTACATGGTCTCCCGGCTGCAGGCGCTTCTCCAGGGGCGCCGGCTGGAGTTCGCCCACGACCTGCCGGGCGCGGCCGCGGTCCGCAAGGAGATCAGCGACTACGAGATCCGGGCCAGCGACGCCGGCAATGACACCTTCGGCGCGTTCTCCCACGGAACACACGACGACGTGGTCGCCGCCGTGGGCCTGGCCAGCATCCGCGAGCCGCCGGCCAGCAGTTTCGCCTCGCCAGCGGCCCTCACCGGTCGGGAAGTGCGAAAGTTCACTCGCTCAGCTGGCGTAACAATCTGTTCGATCGCAACTGGTAGGTGCGTAGGCGCATCGCCAACTGGCCATTTGCACTGTACTTTGGCAGATACGAGCGCGGCCGTGCCCGCCCTAGAATCACAGGTAGCTGATTGGCGAGTACCAGGCGGACCAGATCGGCTGGTCACGCCAGCGCCACGGTAGGAAATGACGTGCCGGCACCCGCCCATTCAGGAGCTGACATGCAGGCCCGGCGGCCCCCTCTGAGTTACGACGTATTCGTGGCACCGGAGAAGCCGTTCACCGCTCCACCGCCACGGGTCGGCGATCCGCCGGCCTGGGATCCCACGACGTCGACGTTGATCTTCGGTGCCCGCGATGCCGTCCTCGTGGACTCGCTCATGACCGTCCGCGAGGCCACGGCGCTCGCCGACTGGGTGGCGCTGCACGACCGCAGGCTCACCACGATCTACATCACGCACGGCCACGGCGACCATCACCTGGGTCTGTCCGTGGTGCTCGATCGCTTCCCCCGCGCGCGCCCGGTGGCCACCGCGGGAACCGTGGAGCAGATGCGCCGGCAGACGACCCCGCAGGTGCTCGACAACGGGCTCCGCGCGCGGTTCCCCGGTCAGATCGCCGACGCGATCGCGCTGGCCGAGCCACTCGATGCGGGGCACTTCGAGCTCGAGGGGCGCCCTCTCCTGGTGATCGAAACCGGACACACCGACACCGTAGACACCACCTCGCTGCACGTGCCGGACCTGGGCCTGATCGTCTCCGGCGACGTCGCCTACAACCACTGCCACATGTACGTCGGCGCGACGACCGCCGACGGGCGGGCCGAATGGATCGCCGCCCTCGACCAGCTGGCCGCGCTCCACCCCGCCGCCGTCGTCACCGGCCACAAGGACCCCACCCAGGGCAACCCACCTTCGGTCCTGGCCGAATCCCGCGGCTACCTCGACTACTACGGACAGCTACGGGAGGCAGCCCTGCCCGACCAGGAGCTGTTCGACGCCATGGTCAGCCGCTATCCCGACTGGGTCAGTCGCCAGCAGTTCCTGATACTCGGCTTTACGGGGTCTGCCGGCGACCCGCCCGGGCACCCCGTCAGCCCACAGGTAGACGGCATTGGGTGATCTTTAGCATGCCGTCGACCCGCTGCGGGATCGGTCAGCGGGTGCGGAGTCCGTCGAGGACGAGTTCGAGGTAGCGGTGCCAGTCGCCGCCGTCGTGCCGGATGACGCCGACGAGGCCGTGGACGATCAGGATGAGGTCGGTGACGGTGCTGTCCGGTCTGACCGTGCCGGCGGTGCGTGCCCGCTCAAGCAGCGTGGCGGCGACCGAGTGATACAGCTCGCGCGTTTCGCCCCGTGGCTCGGTGGAACCGGTTACGGACTCGACCGCGGCGGAAAGACCCTGATCGTGGAACACCGCGTCGCCGATGCACCGAAGGAACCCGGCCAGGGCACGCTGCGGATCGCTGCCGGGCAGGCATTTGGTGCGGGCGAACTCCAGGACCTCGGCGAACCGCTGATCGGCGGCGGCGAGGATGAGGGCGTGCCGGTCCGGGAAGTGCCGGTACACGGTGCCGACCCCGACACCAGCCGCGCGGGCCACGTCGGCCATCTGCACGTCGTTGCCTCGTTCGGCGAACAGAGCGCGGGCCGCCGCCAGGACACGGCCGCGGTTGCGTTCCGCATCAGCGCGGGGCCGCTGACCGGCCGGCGCCGGGGGTGCTGGCAACTGTCCTGTCCTTCCGCCTAACATGCAGAGGAACCGGAATCCGGATCCGGATCCGGGCCGGCACCTCACCCACACCATAAGGCAAGGGAAGCGCCCAGGACATGCCCGAAGATCGTTTCATCATGCTGGCCCCGGGTGAGGCCCGGCCCGGCCGGCTCCCCCTCC
>DASYBH010000166.1:0-22542 GCA_036500885.1 Candidatus Dormiibacterota bacterium | reverse complement strand
TACAAGACGCTGGCGTTCGGCATCAGCGCCTTCTACGCCGGGATCGCGGGGTCGCTCTACGCCACCATCACGGCCTACGTCAGCCCTGACTCGTTCGACCTGCCGCTCTCGCTCGGCCTGCTGGTGGGCCTGGTGGTGGGCGGTCTGGGCACACTGGCCGGGCCAGCCCTGGGCGCGGTGTTCGTGGTGTGGCTGCCCATCTACGCCCAGCGGCTGTTCAGCTACAAGCCGGACGTCTCCTACGGGATCATCCTCATCCTCCTGATGTTCGTGCTGCCGCAGGGCATCGCCGGCGGCGGACGGCAGCTGATCCGCTGGTACCGGAGACGCACCGCCGTCGAGCGGATGGACGAGGAGGCCGAGCTGGAGCCGGCGGGCCCTCCGACCGGTGAGCCGGCCGTCGAGCGCGAGGCCGGGCGGAGGTGAATATGGACTGGACGGCCGGCCCGCATCGCGCTACAAGTGGAGAACGCTTACAGCCTGTAAGCGTTCGGACGATGGCCACCGGAGGTTCCCCCTCCGGACGGGAGCGACAGAGAGAAGGAGGATTTATGCACCTGGTCCTGACGCGCCGGCCGCTGCGCGGCCTCGCACTCACCGTGGGGGCGTTGCTGGTCGCCCTCGCGTGCGGCACCACCCAGGGCACCGGCACCGGTCCGGCCGCGAACGCGCCCGGGGTGACCGACAAGGAGGTCCTGATCGGCACGACGACGCCGCTCAGCGGTGCGGCGTCGGCCTACGCGCCCATCTCCAAGGGCTCGACGGCCTACTTCAACTATCTGAACGACAAGGGCGGCGTCAACGGCCGGTCGATCCGGTACCTGGTCTACGACGACGGCTACGACCCGGCCAAGGCCGTGCCCCTGGTCCGCCAGCTCATCACGCAGGACAACGTGTTCGCGGTCTTCAACGAGCTGGGCACGCCGGTCAACCTGGCCACGCGTGACTACATCAACCAGCAGAACGTACCGGACCTCTTCGTGGCGACCGGCTCCAGCCACTGGGGCGCCGACTACAAGCAGTACCCGTGGACGATCGGCTACCAGCCTGACTACGTGTCCGAGGCGAAGATCTACGCCAAGGACATCATGAAGAACCACCCGAACGCCAAGATCGGCATCCTCTACCAGAACGACGACTACGGCAAGGACTACGTCAACGGGTTGAAGGCCGGGCTGGGCGACGCCAAGTCGGCCAGCATGATCGTCGACATGGAGACGTACGAGGCGAACGCGGCCGACGTCAGCTCCCAGGTGGCGAGCCTCAAGGCGAAGGGCGCGGACCTCTTCCTCGTGGCCGCGACGCCCAGGTTCGCCGCGCAGGCCATCGCCGGAGCCTCCCGTCTGGGCTGGAAGCCGGCGATCTACGTCAACAGCGTCGCCAACCAGGTCCCGACGATCCAGAACGCGATCAGGGCGTCGGCCCCCGACGCGGCCGAGGGCGCGACCTCCGTCGCCTACCTCAAGGACCCCGCGAACAAGACCATGTGGGCCAACGACGCCGGGATGAAGCTGTACATGGACATCATGGCCAAGTACTGCGCGGGCTGCGACGTCAACGACGGCAACTACATCTTCGGGATGAGCGTGGCCTGGCTGTTCCAGAAGGTGCTGGAGAAGGCCGGCAAGAACGGCGTGACGCGCGACAGCATCAAGAAGATCGCGCGCAGCATGAGCTACAAGGACAGCCCGTTCCTGCTGCCGGGCATCGCCGTCCAGACGGGCGGGGACAACCAGTTCCCGATCACGCAGGAGGCGCTGCAGCACTGGCAGGGCTCCGGCTGGAACGTGGACCCCACCATCTTCAACGCGCGGTAGCGGCATTGCTCGACTCCGGGACCCCTCATGCGGAGGGGTCCCGGAGCCTGACACCCGGGCTCCCTGGGGCGGCGGATTACCCTTCAGAGGTGATCGCGCGGCTGCGGCCCTACGGGCTGCACCTGTTCCTGCTGGCCTACGCGCCCGCCATGCTCCTGGTAGACGGCGCGATCCGGGACCTCGGCCCGCAGCTCGGCCTCGGCGTGGTCACGTTCGGCGTGCTCTGGGCGTGCACGCGGCACCTGGAGCCGGGCGAGCGCCTCCAGGTGTGGGTCTGCGTCGCCGTGGCGACCGGGTTCGAGGTGTTCGGCTCCCTGATCTGGGGCGTCTACCGCTACCGGCTGGGCAACCTGCCTCTCTACGTGCCGCCCGGCCACGGCATGGTCTACCTCTTCGGGATGACCGCCTGCCGGCTGCCCGTGTTCCGCCGGTATGGACGCCGCGCCGCGTACGCCGTCCTCGCCGTCTGCATCGCCTACACCGCGCTCGGACTGACGGCGCTGCCTCTGGTGACGCATCGGGTGGACGTGCAGGGCGCACTGTGCCTTCCGATCCTGGCGGGGTGCATCCTGTTCACACGCCGCTACGCCCTGTTCGCCGCCATCTTCGTCGCGGTGGTGGACCTGGAGCTGGCAGGCACCTGGGCGCGCGACTGGTACTGGCTCCCGGTGGCGCCGTGGAGTCACATCCCCTCCGGCAACCCGCCCTCGGCCATCGCGGGGGGATACTGCATCATCGACGGCACCGTGCTCCTGGCGATGATGGCGCTGCGTCCGGTGCTCCACCGCCTGCGGCGCCCGGCCCCGGACACGGCGACGGAGGCCGCGTAGACGAATGATTCCGAATCCGGTGCGGTTCCCGGGCGGATGGGGCGGTGCTCGTTCGAGCGGCTGATTGTCTGAATGAGTTGCAGCACGAAGCCACGAAGGACACGAAGACGCACAAAGGAATGGGGATCTGGGGGATCGGCTGGAGCGCTTGGACTGACCTCGAAAACCTTCGTGCGTCTTCGTGCTCTTCGTGGCTTCGTGCTTCAGACCAATTCGGAATCAATCATCTAGGCTAGGCCGGCGGGTCAGGCCTCGAGCTGGCGGTGGACGCTGATGAGCGAGGCGGCCGAGCCCAGCACCAGGCCGGCCAGGAACACCGCGGCGGCGGCCAGCAGGCAGGCGCTCACGTCGAAGCCCGGTGCGATCTGCGCGAAGGTGCTCCGGCCGGCGGCGACGATGGCCACGCTCGCGATCAGCGTCACCAGGCCGGCCGCGAACCCGGCGATGCCGCCGGTCATCGCGCCCTCGACCAGGAACGGCCCGCGGATCATCCACCGTGGCGCCCCCACCAGCTGCATGATCGCGACCTCGTTCTGGCGGGCCATGATGGCGGACCGGATGCTGTTGGCGGTCACCGCCACGGCCACGAAGCCGAGAAGCAGCAGGAACGCCGCCCCGGCGATCGCCACGACCAGCAGCGCCTTCTGAATGCGGTCGTTGGCGCCGGGATTGTAGGAGCTGGACAGGATCGGGTCGACGGCGGGGCTGCCCGTCGCCGCGCCCGCCAGCGCGCCGACGTCCCCGACGCTCCGCAGGCGCACGTCGAGACTGGCCGGGAACGGGTTCTCCTCCGCGGCGCCCGCGAGGTCGCCCATGCCGGGCCGGTGCTGCGCCGCCTTGAGCGCGTCGGCCTTGCTCGTGTAGCTGACGCGGGCCACGCGGTGGTCGCCGGCCAGCCTGGCGCGCAGCGCGTCGACGTCCGGCTGCCTGGCGTCGTCCCGCAGGTAGACGTGCAGCACCGCCGCCTGGGTCGCCTGGGCGGCCGCAAGGCGCTGCATCGCGAAGCCGCTCAGGCCCGCGAGGCCGCTCAGCAACAGCAGCAGGGTCATCGACCCCAGCGCCGGCGCGGTCGCCCCGAGGTTGCGGACCCAGTTCCTGGCCGCCCCCACGAACAGGTGCCTGAACGTGTTGCGCACCACGTTCAGGATCCGCCGGCGACGCGGGAAGGGGGCGTTCAGGACGACGCCCATGCCAGCCTCCCGACGCGGCCCGCCGGCTGGTCGCGAACGAGACGCCCGTCCACGAGAGTCAGCACCCTGCGCTGCATCCGCCGCACGATGTCCAGGTTGTGCGTCGCGACCAGGACCCCCGTGCCGAAGCGCGCGATCTGCTCGAGCAGCTTCATCACCTGCCAGGCGGTCTCCAGGTCCAGGTTGCCGGTCGGCTCGTCCGCGACGAGAACCGGCGGCTGCGCGACGATCGCCCTGGCGATCGCGACCCGCTGCTGCTGGCCGCCCGACAGCTCGGCCGGGAAGGCGCTGGCCCGATCGCCGAGGCCGACCGCCTCCAGGGCGTCCAGGGCGCGGTCGTGCGCCTCGGCGTCCGAGACGCTCATGTTGCAGACCTGCAGGCCGAAGGCGACGTTCTCGAGCGCCGTGAACCGCGGCAGCAGCTTGTAGTCCTGGTAGACCACGCCGACCCGGCGCCGGAGCCTCGCGAGCTTGCCGGGACCGAGGGCATGCGCGGGCAGGCCGTCGATCCACACCTGCCCGCTGGTCGGCCGGATCTCCCGGTTGATCAGTTTGAGCAGCGTGGTCTTGCCGGCGCCGCTGGGACCGACCAGAAAGGCCATCTCCCCGGGCCGCAATGCCAGGTGCACGTCGTCGATCGCCACGATGTCACCGTACTGGCGTGTGGCCCCGACGAGCTCGACTAGGGCAGGCAACCACAGCAGCATAGCCACTCGGACGCACAATGTGGGGCATTCCCCCCCTCCCCCAACCGGGGGGTCAGGGGGGGCAAGTCGTCTTCCTTGCAGAAAGGTGAGGCTGCAGAACGCCGAGGTTTCAGAAAGGTGAGGCTGCGGGGGGACCTCCGTCGGAGGTCCCCTCATCGCCGCCCAGTGGTCGCGGGTTGCGCTGCTCTGTCGCTCAGCGGCCGCGCGGCAGCCCGAGGACGCGCTCCGCGATGATGTTGCGCTGGATCTCCGACGACCCGGCATAGATCGTCTCCGCCTGCGACCACATCCAGCTGTTCTGCCAGCGACCCTGCTCGACGGACCACGGTGAGTCCGCGGCCAGCGCTCCGTACATGCCCTCGACCGCGAGAGCGGTCTCCTGGATGCGCTTGTCCATCTCGCTCCAGTACAGCTTGCTCAGGCTGGCCTCCGGGCCCGGCACCTGGCCCTGCTGGGCGCGCGTCAGGCTGCGCAGCCCGGTGGCCCGGAACACGTGCGCCTCGATGCGCGCCTGCGCCACCCGCTGCCGGACGGTCTCGTCGGAACCGGCGCCCTGCCGGCGCGTCAGCTCCGCGAGCGAGTCGACCACGCGCTCGAAGCGAGAGGCGTTCGCGAGCCCGCTGCGCTCGAACCCGAACGTCGCCATCGCCATGCGCCAGCCGTCCGTGACGGCGCCGACGACGTCGCGATCCTCGACCACCGCGTTCGTGAGGAAGATCTCGCAGAACTCGCCGCTGCCCGTCATCTGGACGATCGGGCGAACCTCGATGCCAGGCTGGTGCATGTCCACCAGGAACATGCCGATGCCCTTGTGCGCGGGTGCGGCCGGATCGGTGCGCGCCAGCAGGAAGCTGCCGTCGGAGTAGTGCGCGCCGCTGGACCAGGTCTTCTGCCCGTTCAGCACCCACCGGCCGTCACGGCGCTCCGCACGCGTCTGCAGGTTGGCGAGGTCGCTGCCGGCGTTCGGCTCGCTGAAGCCCTGGCAGAAGACCAGCTCGCCGGACAGGATCTTGCCCAGGTACGTCTCCTTCTGCCAGTCGCTGCCGTACACGCTGAGCAGCGGCGCCAGGAGCGAGACGCCCAGGCGACCCAGGATGGGCGGCGCGCTGGAGAGGCCGACCTCCTCCGCGTAGATCGCCTGCATGACCGGGGTCGCACCGCGGCCACCGCGCTCCTTCGGCCACGCCAGCGTGAGCCAACCGCCCTCGTAGAGGCGCCGCTGCCACTCTCGCTGGATGCTCTCGTCCTCCTCCTCGCGGTAGCCGCCGGACCCCCGGTGGGCCCATTCCGAAGGCAGGTTGGCATCGAGCCACGAGCGCACCTCGGCTCGGAATGCCTCCTCTTCAGGTGTGAAGCTCAAGTCCATGGTTCGCAAGGTAGCACTCTTTGGTAAGAACTCAGGCGATGGCTTCCAGTGCAATGTGCGGGCGCTGCGGCTCCGCGCTCCAGCATCCGTCGGCGCCGTGCGGCAGGTGTGGCGCACGGCCCTCGACGCCGTCGGCCCAGCCTCGGAAGAGCCCGATGGCGGCGGCCGCCCTGGCGATCGTGCCGGGCCTCGGCCACGTCTATCTCGGCGAGTGGCGGAAGGCGATCGGCCTCATGGGCGCGGCCGGCATGCTGGAGTTCTTCGGCTTCGACCTGGATCTGACCGCGATCGGGGCGGTGCTGGGCGTGCCGATGGAACTGGGCGGCGTCGGGCTCTGGCTCTACAGCATCTTCGATGCCTACCATGCGGCCAAGCGGCTGTCCGGGAGCTGAGCGGCTCGCGAAGGCAGCGTTCTCGCCCGCCGGTATCCACCGACGCAGCGGAGCGATGTCCTGGGGGGGCGCGTACGCGGTGGATACCGGCGCCAGCGCCACCCTCGCGCCGGGCGTTGTAGAGAGGCTATTCGCTCGCCGGAGCGCTGGTGCTGGTGCCGCTGCGCCTTCGTGGGCGTGGCGTGGCCGACGTGGTCGACGCGCGGCGACGCCGCGTCGGGGGCGCGGCGGTGACCGCTCGCTGCACCTTTCGCTGCAGCGAGCGCAGGGTGCGCTCGGCAGCCCCGTTGGTGGCGGTCCCGGAACCAGCCGCCAGCCGGGCGAGCTGCCGCTTGAGGCTGCGGTTCTCCTTGATGAGCTGGCTCACCATCTCGTTCAGCGTCTCTACGAGCTCGGCACCTCCCATGCGCCGGCGCGTCGCCGGTGCGGAGCGCGTACCGCTCGCACTGCTCGCCGCTCGCGTGCGACGGCGCGGTGCAGGCGCGCTTTCTTCCTCTGCCATGATGTGGCTCCCGTTGCAGGACTGACGACGTTCAAGCCGAGTATATAACTCGGTCAGGCTGCGACTGGAATCCCCTGTCTGATCAGCTTCTTGAGTCCTTCGCGGGCAAGTTCGTGCGCGGGATTGGCCTTGCGGCTGACGTAGCGGACGACACGGTGGCCGCGACGAATTCGCTCACGCACCTCGTGCACCGCGATGCGAAACGTCTCACTCGAGGGAAAGCGGCTGCGCACCACAGGCGCACAGTCGGTCCGCACCACCACGCGGTGGAGCGGCCAGCGCGCCGCGGCCAGGTCGAGCGCTGCGGCGCACACGTGCGCCTCCAACTGCGCCGAGCCGCCGTCATGGGCGAAGCCGAACGACTCCGTGTACACCGCCCTCCCTCTAACAAAGACGGCCAGGCCACAACCGGCCCGGCCGTTCTTGTCGAGCGCCGCATCGACGTAGATTTCGAGGCACTCTCGCAAGCCTGAATCCCCCTAATACGGTGCACTGGCGCCAGTGTAACAGCATGTGGGACATAATCCAACAGCATCCACCACATGTTGGGCTCTAGCGGTGCTAGGAGCCCTTCAGCGATAGCGACGCGCGCGCTCGCGCATGCGTGCAACCACCTCGGCCGGCGCCTTCGCCGGCGACCCGCAGTCCAGCGGCGGCGATGGGTCGTACTCGATCTCCAGCCCGATCTCGCACGCGACCTCGTCGCCTGACAACCGCCGGGCGAGCTCGAGGGCGAGGTCGATGCCCGCCGAGACGCCCGCCGCGGTCGCGATGTTGCCGTCGAAGACGTAGCGGTCATCGACCACCTCCACGCCGAAGGCGCGCAGCGTGTCGCGCGCCAGCCAGTGGGTGGTCGCTCGCCGGCCGCGCAGCACGCCCGCCTGCGCCAGCAGCAACGCCCCCGTGCAAACCGAGCTCACCCAGGTCGACGTCCGGGCGCACTCCCTGATGAACTCCATCAGAAGCGTGTGTTTCATGAGTGAGAGCTGGCCCGGTCCGCCGGGAACGACCAGCACGTCCAGGGCGGGCGCATCCGCGAACGAGATCGAGGCGCCGATCTCGATGCCACCGTCGGCCTGCACGGGGCCCGGGCGCGTCCAGATCAGGTGGGTGCGAGCGTCGGGGAGACGGGCCAGCACCTCCCACGGGCCGATGAGATCCAGCGGTGTGTGGCGAGGATAGACCAGGAGCCCGATGTCCAACCCGTCTCAATTGTCGCGTGTTTGGGAACGAACCGCGGTTCGCGCGTTTCGCGACGATCGGTCACTGGGTCGGGTCCGGGCCTTCGCATGACGAACCATGCACCACGCAATCTATCGCGAAGCGCCCCGTTGTGCACGCCCTGGATTTGAAGAAAACGGGCTCCCGAACCTGGGAACAGGGCCTTTCGCGGTCTGGACGGCGCGCAGGGCACCCTCCCGGGCTCCGAACCAAGGCTCAGCCCGATGGCCGACAAAGTCCCAGGGTGGGCCGGACGCAAGGGGGCTTGCCCCCCTTGCCTCAATCTCTCGGCAGCTCGGCTCCCATGGCGTGGTGGCCGCCGTCCGCATGGATGACCTCGCCCGTGGTGGCCGACAGGTAGTCGCTCAGCAGGGCGCACACCGTCCGGGCCGGCGGGACAGGGTCGTTCGTGTCCCAGCCCAGCGGCGCCCTGCGGCCCCACGCGTCCTCGATCATGCCGAACCCGGGCACGCCCTTGGCCGCCATGGTGCGCACGGGCCCGGACGAGACCGCGTTGACGCGGATGCGGTACCGGCCGAGATCGCGCGCCAGGTAGCGCACGACAGCCGCCATCGCCGCCTTGCTCACGCCCATCCAGTCGTACGAAGGCCAGGCGTGGACGGAGTTGTCGAAGTCCATCGCCACGATCGAGCCCCCCTGCTCACGCATCGCCGGGAGCAGACCGGCGGCGATCTCCTTCAACGAGAAGGCGCTCACCTGGTACGCGGTCGCGGCGCTCGCCCAGGGGGTGCGCATGAAGTTCCCGCCGAGGGCGTCGTCGGGCGCGAACGCGATCGAGTGCACCCATCCGTCGAGCCGCCCCCACCTGCGCAGGAGCTCCTCGCAGACGGCCGCGGCATCCTCCGGCTTCGTGGCGTCGAGCTCCAGCACGTCGGGGGTGCTGGGCAGACGCTTGGCCATCATTTTGGTGATGCTGGCGACGCGCCCGAAGCTCGTGAGGACGATCTCGGCGCCGGCCTTCTGCGCCTCCTCGGCGATCGAGAAGGCGATGCTCCGGCGGTCCAGCACACCGGTCACCATGAGCTTCTTTCCGTCGAGCAACATGGCCGCTACTGTACCTCCGTGGTGCTCGGCGCCGCGCTCAAGCGTGCGAATCCTCTCCCGCCGCCACCGGAGCGCCGGGCTGGGCCGACCACTCGCTCCACGAGCCGGGGTACAACCGGCCGCCCGGCAGGCCGGCCAGCTCCAGCGCCAGCAGGTCGTGGCATGCGCTGACGCCCGAACCGCAGTACGCGACCACGTCGGCGCCATCCGCCACTCCCGCCGCCTCGTAGCGACGCCGCAGCTCCTCCGGAGCGCGGAAGCGCAGGTCTCCCGTCAGGTTGCCGCTTGCGGGCACGCTGTGAGCGCCCGGGATGTGCCCGGGCTTGGGGTCGACGGGCTCCTGCTCGCCGCGGTAGCGCTCGGGCGCGCGCGCGTCCAGCAGGACCGTGCCGGCCGGCAGCCGGCGCACGTCCTCGTACTCCACCTTCATCTCGCCGCGTGGCGGGCCCGCCGTGAAGTCACCTGGCGCGGGGCGCTCCGTCTCAGTGGACAGCGGACCGGGCCAGGCCTGGAGCCCGCCGTCGAGGACCGCGGCCCGCTCGTGGCCGAAGTAGCGCAGCATCCACCAGAGCCGGGCCGCGACGGTGCCGCCGGCGTCGTCGTAGATCACCACGGCGGTGTCGCGGCTGACGCCGGCCGCGCGCAGGACGCGCTCGATGACGTCGGGCGCCGGCAGCGGGTGCCTGCCCCGGCCCGGTTCGTGCCCGCTCACGGCGGCCAGGTCGACGAAGACGGCCCCGGGCACGTGGCCGGCGGCGTGGGCGGCCTGGCCGGAGCGGCCGTGCAGGTACCAGCGAAAGTCGATGACGCGGACGTCGGGGTCGCGATGGTGGTCGACCAGCCAGGCGGCGCCGACCAGGGGCCCGAAGCTCATGCCGACAACGGTACCGCCGGCGCCGTGGCGAGCCGCGGGCTCAGCTCTCGAGGATGTGGATGCCGCTGACCGCGGCGTCTGTCCCGACCCATCCGCCCTGGTTCTGGGCCAGCGCCAGCCGCGCGCCCGGCACCTGGCGCGGGCCGCAGCGGCCCTGGAGCTGCCAGGCCAGCTCGATGGCCTGGGCCACGCCCGTGGCGCCCATCGGGTGGCCTCGCGCCATCAGGCCGCCGCTCGTGTTGACCGGCAGGCGCCCGCCCAGCCACGTCACCCGGTCCTGGATCAGCCGGTCGGCCTCTCCCGGCGCGCACAGGCCCAGTTCCTCGTAGATGGCCAGCTCGCCCACCGACGTCGCGTCGTGCAGCTCGATGACGTCCATGTCCTCCAGACCGGCGCCGGCGGTGTGCAGGGCCTGCCGGAGCGCCCGCTCGTTCGCCGTCGCCTGCCGGAGGTCGTCGCCCCGTCCGGAGACCAGGGCCGAGGCGGCGATCCGGACGCTGCTCCCGGCGCCTGTCGACCGCGAGGCGGACAGCACCATTCCGGCGGCGCCGTCGCTCAGCTGCGCGCACATGAGGAGCGTCATCGGGCCGGCAACCGGCCGGGAGTCCAGCACCTCGTCGACGGTCACGGCGCGCGGATACCGGGCGCACGGGTTGAGCCCGCCGTGCTCGTGGTTCTTGACCGCGACCAGCGCCAGGGACTCGCGGGTGAACCGGTCCCGGCCGCTGCCGTCGGAGAAGTTGCCGAACAGCTCCATGAGAGCGCTGCCCTGCCGCTGCGGACCATCGCCGAAGATCTCGGCCAGCTCGGTCAGGTCGGTGGTCGCGTTGATCGCGTTCAACGGCCTGGCCGGGTCCTCGTGGCAGAGCTTCTCCCAGCCCAGGACCAGGACGCAGTCGTGGACCCCGGAGGCGATCGCCTGCCATCCCATGTGGAGGGCGGTGGCACCCGTGGCGCACGCGTTCTCGACGTTGACGATGGGCACGCCCATCAGGACCGTCCGGCGCAGGACGACCTGGCCCCGGATGGACTCCTGTCCACTCATCAGCCCATCCGCCGCGTTGCCGACATAGGCGGCCTCGACGTCGCGCGGTTGGACGTCCGCGTCCCGCAGCGCATCTCTGACCGCCTCCTCGGCGAGGTCCCGGGCGGTGCGTTCGAGGTGCTTGCCGAAGCGGGTCATCGCCGCTCCCCGTATCCATACGTCTCTCATGCTGCAGTCATCACATCCCCCCAAGTCCCGTGGACTTGACCCTAGCCCTCCGCGTGCTCGCTGTCAAGCCTCACTTGTTGCTCAACAAGCGGCAGTTGAGGCGGGATTTCGCTGTTTCGAGGGGACCTGGACAATGGACGTCCGCGTGTTTTTCGACAGGGAGGCGCCCGGAGACGAGCCTTTCGAAGGGGTGGTGCCGGTGCTGCCCGCGCTGGAACGCCGCTCAGCCGTGGACGACGCGCGTGTGGTGGCAGAAGTGCACGTGGCGCGGTCGGGCCGAGTGGATGCGCCGCAAGGACGCGCCCCAGCTGGGGTGGTCGGCAGCCTGGCCCGGCGGCAGCTCGTCCGTCGCCGCATCCGGGTTGCCGTAGATCGCCGGCGTGTACGCGGCGTCGCCGATCAGCAGCTCCTCGCCGTCCGCGTCGATCACCACGGACTGGTGGCCGGAGGTGTGGCCCGGCGTGGCGATCACCCGGACGCCCGGCAGCACCTCCGCGTCGCCGTCCATCAGCTCGAAACGGGCGCCCGCGAAGTCGAACCAGTCCGTCAGCCAGCGCGCCTCCCGCCGGGCGCGCTCGAGCTCCGTCCGCTGCACATAGAATGGCGCGTGCCGGAACACCGCGTTCTGGCCGCAGTGGTCGAAGTGCAGGTGCGTGTTGACGACGAACGCGATGTCTCCCGGCACCAGGTCGTGGTCGCCAAGCGCCTCGGCCGCCGTGCGGTTCACCACCCGCCAGTCCGTCAGCACGCGGTCCGGACCACCCACGCCGGTGTCGACGAGGATCGCGCCCTTCGGGTGCATGACGACGAAACCGTGAACCGGCCACTCCGCGCCATCCGGCACGCGCAGGCTTGCCAGGTGCAGGCGGCGGATCTCCAGCCCAGCCACGGCGCCTCCGCCCTGCTAGACGGCCACGCCGACCATCAGCAGCACGAACAGTGCCGCCAGGTACAGCGAGGAGTAGCCGTAGAGCCGGCGCGTCCAACCGCGGGCGACGAGGTCGAGCGCCGCCAGCGTCACCAGGCCCACCCCCAGCAGGCTCGCGCCGACCAGGTAGACGGCGCCCTCGGCCCCCGTGAAGAAGGGCACCAGGCTGACCGCCAGGGTGGCCGCCGCGTAGGCGAGGCTCTGGCGCTTGGTCGGGCCGTCGCCGGCCACCACCGGCATCATGGGCAGATTGGCGCGCTCGTAGTCGCGCCGGAGCAGCTGCGCCAGCGCCCAGAAGTGAGCCGGCGTCCAGAGAAAGATGACCAGGAAGAGCGAGATCGCGGTCAGGTCGAGTCGCCCCGTCACCGCCGCCCAACCGACCAGCGGCGGCATGGCGCCGGCGGCGCCGCCGATCACGATGTTCTGCGTGGTCCAGCGCTTGAGCCACAGCGTGTACACGAAGACGTAGATCAGGGTGCCCACCATGGCGAGGGTGGCGGCCAGCACGTTCGCCATGAACGCCAGCACGACGAAGGCCAGCGCGTTCAGCGCGACACCGAGCGCCAGGCCGTGCCACGCCGGGATCCGCCCGTCCGGGATCGGGCGCCGGCGCGTCCGTTTCATCTCGGCGTCGATGTCCCTGTCCAGCCAGCAGTTGATCGCGTGGGCGCCGCCGGCGGCGAGCGTCCCGCCCAGCACGACGGCCAGCACCTCGGAACCCCGCGGAAGTCCACGGGCGGCGGGGACCATCGGCCCGACGGCGGTGCCCACCAGCAGCACCACGATGCGCAGCTTCAGCAGGCTGAGGTAGTCGCGGGCCACGTCCCAGGCTCCGCGAGCGGCGCCCCGGGGGACGGCAGCTTGGCTCACAGCTAGGAAGTCTAACTACCCGAGAGATTGGACATGTGCGCCGCCAGGAGCTCCTGCGAGAGCGCTCCCGGGTACCTGGAGGCGACGGTGCCGTCGGAGCGCACGAAGACGCTGGTCGGATAGGCCGCGACTCCATATGCCGCCGCGACCCGGCCGTCGGAGTCCAGCATCACGGGCGCATGGACCTGCATCGCACTCGTGAAGGCGCGCGCGGATCCGGCGCCGTCCACCGGGTCGATCAGCACCAGCGCAACGTCCGGGTGGGCGTCCGCGTAGCGCTGGAGCAGCGGCATCTCCTCGCGGCAGGGCGGGCAGCCGGACCACCAGAAGTTGACGATGGCCGGCCGGCCGCGCACCTCCTCCAGCGACATCCGCGAACCGTCGAGCGCGGGCAGGACGAACGCCGGCGCCCGCGTCCCCGCCGAGGTGCTGGCTGCCGCGGCCATCGTGCGCAGGCTGTCGACGACCTGGGGTGCGCCCCAGCCCTCGCCGTGGCCGGAGAGCAGCGCGCGTCCCGGTGCGTCGAGCTGCTGGTCCAGCGCCGGCGGGACCCTGCCGCCGACGTCGGGCACGCCGGTGAAGGCCGCCCGGATGAAGCCGTACCGGTCGACCAGGGCCAGCGCGGAGGTGTGCGTGTCGCCGCTCGCCGGCAGCACGCCGAAGGGCGCCCAGAACTCGGTGATGTCGGCCGGCGCACCCGTGGCGAAGCTCCAGTCGGCGCCGATCGACGAGCGGTACGCGGCCAGCGTCGCCGGGGTGTCGGTGGCCGGGTCCGTGGTGACCTCGAGCAGCCGCACCTCCGGCGCGCTCTTCCGCAGCTGGAACAGCAGGCCCGTGTAGAGCGGGCAGGTCTCGCGGCAGTTCGTGTGGAAGGCCGCTATGACGGTGTCCTGGCCCAGCAGCGCGTTGCGGTCGAGCTCCCGGCCGCCCTGGTCGACCAGGTGGAAGTCGATGAGCGGCCTCAGCCGGCCGGACAGCTCCTGCAGGCCCAGGTTCACGTTCTGCACGCCCGCGTACACCCCGCCCGGCACGACGCGCCCGTCGCGCACGGCCAGCAGCACCGGCTCGACCTGGCCCGATTGGACCGGGAGGGTGACGTGCGCCGCGACGCCGCCGACCCGAAGCGGATACGACCCCGCCGGCAGCGAGAGACGGGCCGCGGAGCGGGAATCGGGCGCCCGCGGCGCCGCGCCGGTCACGCCAACGGTCTGGTCGCCCAGCTGGACCTGGACCGGAGCCAGCCGATCGCCGCCGGCCGAGGCCAGCAGCACGATCGCGGTGCCGGGAGGCGAGGGGCGGGGCACGACCAGGAGGGCCACCAGGACCGCGACACCGAGGCCGCCGGCGAGTATCGAGAGCAGTCGAAACCGGTTCAGAACCATGTGAGTCTACGACCAGCCCGAGGTCGAGCCGGCGGCTCGGTGGTGTTCGAGACCGCATCGAACCAGGATCCCGGCGCGGCGGGAAGCAGGGCTCTGCCCGGGCGTTCGGGTTGCCTTCCCTCCTCTACGGCAGCGGCCCGGCGGGCGTCCGCTCGGCGTAGTCGCTCGCCAGCAGGTCGACGAACGCCGCGAACTGGCCGGCGAGAGACGGGCTCTCGATCTCCAGCACGTTCTCGGCATTGCCCTCGCCGCTGTGTGAGAAGTTGAAGCTGCCGGCGAAGACCGTGTCGTCGGCGACCAGGCACTTGGCGTGCATGAAGTCGTGCACCGACCCGGGGCTGTACGGCACCGACCGCTTGGCGCCCCACCGCATGCCGGCCCTGATGGTCTCCCACGCCTGCCGCTTCCAGCTCGACTCGGGCCGGCGCGCCCACTGCCGCATCACCTCGTGCATCTGCGTGCGGTCGTAGCAGCCCACCAGGTCGAGGCCCGGCCTCGCCAGGGCCTCCGCGAGGCTGGCCAGCACCGGTCCCGAGGTGAGCACCGGCGAGCAGACGCGCACCCGGCGCCTGGCCGTCGCGATCCGCTGTGCGATCTCGTGCACCAGGTGCGACGCCCCCGCCGGCGTGAAATAGGCGCGCACGCGCAGCCCGGGCTCGGGCTCGGACCAGGTGTGCGGCTGGCGGCCGGTGCGGTGCACGGTGCGGGTCTCCCACAGCTCCTCGAAATCGGCCAGGTAGCAGTCGGCGATGCCGGGATCGTCCAGCTGGAGGACGATGTTCTCCTCGCGGGTCCAGCTGTCCGCGGTCCAGTTCGTGGATCCCGTCCACACCGACGCCGCCGGCGTCCCCGCGTCGCTGACCACGTACTTGTGGTGCATGAGATCGGGCTCGCCGGGGATCGCCCGGCTGACGATCCCGAGGCTTCGCACATAGTCGTGGTCGACGAACCCGGGCGGCGGCAGCGGTCTGGTCCGGCGCCGCTCCTGGTTGAAGACCATCCGAACCGTCACGCCCCGCGCCCGCGCATCGTGCACCGCCCGGCGCACCACGTCGCCCGGCTCGCCGTCGAGCGCCAGATCGTAGATCGCGATGTCCAGGCTCCGCGCCGCTCGTCGGAGCCGGCCGGCGAGCAGCTCGGCGACGAACTCTCCGGTCTGCCCGCGATCGGTCAGGAACGTGGCGCTGATCCGCCCGCGCGGAGGGCCGGCGTCCACCATCGTCAATGGGTCGTCGTTTCCATGGGTGCTCGGCCCACGCCGCGTCGACACCCCCGAGGACCATGGGCGCGCCAGATGGGGCGAATGCTGAGCCCGTCTGTGTCATACCCAAGGAGGTGTCGCATGCACAAGTTCGTCTCCGTCGCGTTCACTACCCTGCTCACCCTGTCTGCGCTTGCCTGTCTGGTGCTGGCGGCCTCGGCGGACGGGATCGGTCCGCCGCCGTAGTCGAACGATCGACTGGGTCGCGTGGCCTCGACCGCAGGGCGTAGAGTAGCTTCTCGTGGGGTCTGAGCGGCCACGCGGCCCCCGCACCGGCATCGAGATCGACCCGGCGGCGTTACGGCAGGCGCGTCTGGCGGCGGGCCTGAGCCTGGCGGAGGTCGCGGGGTCTGACCTGACGAGACAGGCGGTCCACCTGATCGAGACGGGCAAGGTCCGGCCGAGCGTGCGGAGCCTGCGAGTCATCGCACACCGGCTGGGCGTGCCCGAGTGGGCGTTGCTGATCCCGTCCGGGCCCATGGCCGACGAGCGCATGGTTGCCGAGCTCCAGAAGCTCTGCCAGAAGCAGCAGTACGGGGACGTCGCCCAGGAGGCCCTGCGGCTCATCGAGCTCGATGGATCGGCCGAGCTGACCGCCTTCGCCCATCACTTCGCCGGTCAGGCGCAGTGCGTGCTGTCGCAGCCGGTCGAGGCTCTCCCCCACCTCCGCGAGGCGCAGGACCGATTCCAGGCCCTGGGCAACCCGTGGTGGGTGGCGGAGTCGATGGACTGGGAGGCCATGGCTCTGCACACGCTCGAGGACCCGGCCGCGCTCCGGGTCGCCCGCACGGCGCTCCGCGGCTACTGCGCCCTGGAGCCCCGCCGGCCCGAGACCGAGGCCCGGATGCTCGAGCACCTGGGCACCATCTGCTACCGGCAGCGCGACCACGAGGCCGGGCGGGCATACTACGAGTCCGCGCTCCAGGTCGACGGCGGGGTGCGCGAACTGGCCCGGATCGCCCGCGTCTACCACGGTCTGGGCATGTGCCTCCACGGTCTGCACCGGTTCCGGCCCGCCGCTGAGCTCCTGGTCAAGGCCATCGCGATGTACGAGGCGGAGCAGCGCATCGCGCCCGCGCCGATGCGAAGCGGACTGCCGGCGGTCGAGAACGACCTCGGCCTGGTGCTGATGGCACAGGGCGACCTGGAGCGCGCCGAGGAGCTGTTCCGGGCCGCCCTGGAGCATTTCGCGGCGGCCGGGATCGAGCGCATGCAGAGTCACGCCCTGCTCAGCCTCGGTGAGCTGCGGCAGCGCCAGGGGCGCCTCGACGACGCGCTGGCCTTCGTCGTGCAGGCGATCGAGCGCGCCGGAGCCTGGAACGAAACGCAGGCGGTGATGAGCGGCTACCGGCAGCTCGGCGAGCTGTACGCCGCCCAGGGCAACGACGAGCTCGCCGACGCCAGCTTCCAGCGCGCCCTCGCGCTGTGCGCGGACAGCGGACTGGCCGAGCGGGCGACGGAGTGCCTGCGCGCATACGAGCGGGTGCTCGCCGGGCGCCGGCAGTCCCGCCGGCGCACCGGCAGCGCGAGCGCGTAGCGGGCCTATCGCCCGTCGGACTTGTACTTCTTCTGCGCGCCGGTGGTCGCCTGTGCGCTGGTCGCCAGCGCGGCGGCCTCCTCGGGGTCGTCGGTGGTGCACACCAGGTCCAGGTCCTCGGGCGACAGCATGCCGCCGGCGAGCGTGTTGCAGCGCAGCCACTCGAGCAGCCCGGCCCAGTAGCCGGTACCGAACAGCACGATCGGGAAGTGCTCGATCTTCCCGGTCTGGGAGAGGGTCAGCGCCTCGAACAGCTCGTCCAGCGTGCCGTAGCCGCCGGGGAAGATCACGAAGCCCTGCGCGTACTTCACGAACATCGTCTTGCGCACGAAGAAGTGGCGGAACTCGACCCCCACCTCGACCCAGGCATTGAACGCCTGCTCCGCGGGCAGCTCGATGTTGCAGCCGACCGAGAGCCCGCCGGCCTCCATGCAGCCGCGGTTGACGGCCTCCATCGTGCCCGGCCCACCGCCGGTGATCACCGCGACTCCCCGGTGGGCCAGGGCGGCGCCGACCGACATGGCCTGCTGGTACAGCACGTCGCCCGGGTTGATCCGGGCGGAGCCGAAGCAGGTGACCGCCGGCCCGATGTCGGCGAGGGCGTCGAAGCCCTCCACGAACTCGGACACGAAGCGGAGCACCCGCCACGAGTCGCTCTGAGAGTCGCCGGGCCGATCGCTCGCCCCCTGCAGCAGAGCACGGTCTGCGGGGGGCCGCCTCTTGGGGACGAGCAGCGCCCCCGCTCTTCGACGCTCACGCATGGCCGTCCAAGTCTAAGCAGCCTGCCATTCCTGTCGGCAAGCCAAGGGAAAGCAGACGTGCGCCAGCCCGCGGGGCATGCCTCCGACCAGACCGTCGCGGTTGACTTACCGTTAGTAGCAGCTTACCATCTTGTCCCGATGAACCCGGTGCCGATGTTCTGGAGGAAGTGAGATGGCAAACCCGGTTGGCTGGTTCGAGGTGGTCGGCAAGGATGGCGCCAAGCTGCGCAGCTTCTACGGCGGCCTGTTCGACTGGCAGATCGCGCCCAGTGGGGGCGCGATGGACTACGCGCTGGTCACGGCGGCCGAGAAGGGGATCGCCGGCGGCATCGGCGCCAGCAACGACGGCGGCGCCGGCCACGTGACGTTCTACGTCGAGGTCGACGACCCGGCCGCATACCTGGCGAAGGCCGAGAAGCTGGGCGGCAAGACGATCGCGCCTCCCATGGAGCTCCCCGACTTCAACCTGACGATCGCCATGCTCGCCGACCCGGAGGGCCACGTCATCGGCCTGATGAAGGGCGGCGTCTAGTTCTTCGCGGAGGGAGCCGCGGCCGGCGTGCGGCCGCGGCTCCTCCCGGCCTACGTGCCCTCGGTGCGGCGGCCGCTCAGACCCAGGTACCCGAGCCCGAGCCCGACCACGGCCACGACGATCCCGATCACGAGCCACATCGGCTTGCCGGACATGATGGCGCTGCCGCCGACCACGCCGGCGCCCTGCAGCGCCCAGAGCAGTCCGAGCAGCAGCAGGACCACGCCCACGATCAGAAAGGGCAGGCGAACCTTCATCGAGCACTCCTCCTCCACCGTGCGGGACGCGCCCACCGGGGCGATGGGACGCTCCTACGGGGATACCACGGGAAGATACTCGTGCCGGACGTGCGCCAGGCTGGCATCACCGCCACAGCGTCCGCATCTGGGTGGTGATGGCGAACGGGTCCTCGCCGCGCTGGAGCTCGATGACCGCCGCCGCCCGGGGATCGCGCTGGTAGAGCGGCTCGCCGTCGCTGACATGGACGTTCCAGGCTCTGCCGAAGGCCGACGCGAGGTCCCGGTTTGCCGCCAGCACCGACGGCACGGCGTGGTACACGACCTGGAGCCCGGCCCGCGACCAGCGTGGCCGGAGGACCCGCCACAGCGCGGACCAGGCCGACGCGGGAGGGGCGGCAACGTACCTCGGGATCACGTAGCGCGGCTGGTCGATCGGCGCCAGCAGCTCGTCGAGCGCGTCCGCGAACGTCCGCGACTCCTGGAGTGAGGCGCCCTCCAGGAAGCACCGGTAGGTGCCGTCCGGCAGGGGGCTCACGCGCACGGTGGCGAGGCCGAGCGCTGGCCGGACGAGCCCGGTTGCGCTCAGCGCTTCGGCCAGGGCCGCACCGAGATCCTCCAGCATCGCCGCGGGGCCCACATCGACCAGGTGCGCGCGCACGGCGCGTCCCGTCCACCAAGCGCCTCCCATCACGGCCGCGAGCCCGGCCGCGCCCGCCTCGACGCCGAGGCCGGCGGGGACGCCGGCCGCGAGCGCGGCGGCGGCAACCGCGCCGGCCGCGAGCAGCGGGCGCCACGGCCTGGGAGGAGACGCGCCGGACAGAGGCCGGAGCGGGCGGCGGACCGGCGGGCCGGCGCTGCGCCCGAAGCGCACCCTCACGGTGTCCGTCAGGACGTTCTGGTAGGGCTGCGCGATCCGCCAGCGCGCGTACGCCTCGGCGCGCTCGTCCGCCCTCGCCAGCATGCGTGCGTTGAGCGTCGCGAACGAGTCCACCGGCGGCGGCCCGTACGGGGAGAGCCCAGGGTCCACGTGCGACACGCCCGACTCGATCTCACCATTCTCGGCCAGCGCGTAGTAGCCCGTGTGCTTGCGAACGAAGCGGTCGTAGTCGGCCGCACCCTTGACGTGGCCTGGCGCCACACAGACCACGTCCCAGTTGTGCGCCACCTTGCGCGGCTGCTCGGGATCGAGGCGGAGCGACCTGCCTCGCATCTGATGCACGGAGACTCGCGTCGTGACCGCGGTAAGGTCGATCAGCACGTTGACCGAGCGCGCGTCCCATCCCTCGCCGAGCAGTCCACGCGTGCCGACGAGGCACTGGCAACGTCCCTCCTCGAAGTACCGGGTCACCAGCGGGACATAGTGCCTCGGCTCCCACCCGCCGTTCTCGGGCCGGACGACGACCACTCCCTCCCTTCCGCCCGCCGGCCCGGACGGAGGGCGCAGCCGGGCGGCGATCTCCGGCGCCTGCGCCGTGAGCCAATCGAACAGGTCGAGCGCGGTGGCCGGGTCGCAGGCAACCGTGCGCCCCGTCAGCAGCACCGGGCGCAGCAGGACGCCGGTCGAGTCGCCCGCCACCAGCTGCAGCAGCAGCGCGGCGCTCCCCGCCTGCGGATCGAGCACACCGCGCGCCAGTGGCGCCGCCTCCACGCCGGCGCGCTCGAAGTCGCACAGCAGCAGCGCGCGCAGGTCGGAGCCGAGCGCCCGGTGCTCGGCGCCCAGGATGTCGAGCGCCGCCGCCGCCTTGCCTGCCGACAGCATGAGCACCCGATCCACCGTGGTCGTCGCGGCGCGCACGCCCTGGCGCGTGAGCCGGTAACCGATCCCCTGCAGTCCGGCTCGGATCGCGTCCCACACCTCGACGTCGGGCGGGTCGACCGAGCCGCGCAGGCGATGCATGCAGTAGTCATCGATCATCGCCACCCAGTCCGCCGCCGCCGGCGCCCGGCGGTGGACCTCGCGAAGCCGGGCGCCGGGAGGCGGCGCCAGGTCAATGGCGAAGCAGTACCGCAGCGCGGCCTGTGCGAGCGCGGGCTCCTCGCGCTCGAAGCGGGCCCACGAGACCGTGACTCCGGGGCGTGCGCTTCGCTCGAACACCCGCAGGCGAAGCCAGTCCCAGAACGGCAGGCTCCCGAAATCGGGATCCTCGAGTCTCGCCACCAGCTCCTGGAACCGGACCTGCTCGTCCGCGATGTATCGGGCCTCCTGGTCCAGGGGCGTCGTCAGGTACACCAGCTCCTGGTACGGTGCGAGGCTGCCCTCCTTCACCGCCGCGGGCGTGGGCACCTCGAAGTCGGCCCTGCCGAACAGCTCTCCATGGAGGGCCGCCTCGCGCTGGTCCATGTCTCCCGGCGGCGTGGCGGTCAGACCGAGCAGGGTGACCTGCTCGCCCAACTCGGCCACCAGCGCCCTGACGAGCCAGCCCCACATCTGCAGCAGGTGGTGGCACTCGTCCAGGACGATGGTCCAGGGCCCCGAGCGGCTCACCCGGTCCACGAGCTCACGCCCGTTGGCGTGGAGGAGGCCCAGCAGCTCCCGATGGTCGCCGTCGCGAGCGACCGCCGCGCGCGCCCGGCGCCGCAGGTGCGCGAGGTCCGCCTCGTCCCGCGCGGAGAGCGGTTCAGCGTCCGCCTCGATCTCCGGCGCTCGGCCGGCGTGCCACGCGACCAGCGCCGCGTCATCGAGCTGCGCCGCGTGGGATTCCAGGTTGCAGAGCGCCTGGTAGCACAGCGACGTGATCGGTGTCGGCAGCGACGGGTCCGTCGTCGCATCGAAGAGCACCGGCTGGAAGTCACGCCACTCCCTGATCCACTGGGCCTGGATGGCGGTGTTCGGGCTCAGCACGAGCGTCCGGCGACCCAGGCGGCGAGCGATCTCCAGTCCCAGGACGGTCTTGCCGGCGCCGGGTGGCATCACCAGGTACACGTGGCGCTGGCCTGCGCCGCGGGCCCGCTCGAAGGCGTCGAGGGCCAGGAGCTGGTAGCGGCGGAGCGGACGGCGGTACTGGACGTCCCCGAACGCGCCATGCAGGTCGGACAGCGCCTCTGATTCGCCGATGGCGGCATGATAGCTGCCGGCGGGCTCACCACAGGCGGTCACCAGCCCAGACCACTATTTGAACGTGCGCTTCAGCTCCAGCCGGTACGAGTAGCGGTCCGGGTTCAGGTAGTTCACCGCGAACTCGACAGGACGGTCGTCGACGTCGAGGTAGAGCCGATCGATCCGCAGGACCGGCTGCCGCAGACGCATCTCGAGCATCTCAGCCACCTGGGGCGCCGCTGAGTCGACGGTGATGTCCTGCCTGGCCGCGATGACCGGCAGCTCCAGCACCTCGTCCAGCAGCTCCAGCACCGTCGTCTTGCGGCGCGCCCCGACGGTGCGCAGCAGGCGCACGCCCGCCAGCAGGCGTCCGACGTGCTCGGGCAGCGACACGACGGTGAAGGAGTACGGGCGCCCGCCGTGGAACCTGCGCGTGCGCACCTCCATCACCGAGGTGGCGCCGAGTCGTTCGGCCGCGCCGTGGTGCGGCTCGGCGACCAGGGCCAGCGGCGTCACCAGCTCGAGCTCGGTGTCCTTCGACTGCGCCAGGAGATCGTCGAACGAACCGAGCGAGCGCACGTACGGCCCCGTCGGGACGGGAAAGGTGCCCCGGCCGGGCACTCGCCTCACGACGCCGTCGGCAACCAGCTCCTGGTAGGCTCGCCGGACGGTCTGCCGGCTGAGCCCGTGCTGCCGGCTCAGCTCCGCCTCCGTGGGGAGCTGCGACCGCTGGCCGTCGCGCTCGATGGCCCTCCTGAGCTGGTCCGCCAGCTCTCGGTACGCAGGGGTCGGGCGGCCCTGCTTGCGCATCGCGCCGA
>DASYBH010000165.1:0-5329 GCA_036500885.1 Candidatus Dormiibacterota bacterium | reverse complement strand
CCGCCTGGCGCCGGAGCCTCCCGGCGCCCCCCGGGAGCTGGTGCCGGCCGGGGCTTCATGGCTGCCGGTGATGGCCGCGGCGGCCGTGCCGGACGGTGCGGCGATGCGCTTCACGACCGGCGCGGTCGAGGGCTTCGTGGTCAACCAGGGTGGCAGCCACCAGGCGATCTCGGCCGTGTGCACGCACCTGGGCTGCATCCTGCAGCCGGCGGGGGCGGGAACGCTGCGCTGCCCGTGTCACCGCACGGCCTTCAGGCTCGACGGCTCGGTGCTGGCGCACCAGCTCCTCCAGGCGCCTCCCTCCCTGCCGCTGCTGCGCACGCGCGTGCGCGACGGCCAGGTCGAGGTGTTCTGCGCGTAGAGTCGGTAACACACCCCGTAGTTCGGGACGTGTCAGGACCGATGCCCAAACGGACCCTCCAGCTCGTGGTCGCTGCCGGCGGCGCCGCGCTGGCGCTGGCGGCGTGCGGCGGGACCTCGCAGCAGCCGCCGGGCGGCGGAGTCCCGACGCCAGCGGCACCGCCCTCCAGCAGCAGCCCCGCGGCAGTGGATACCACGACGATCGCCATCGCCAACTTCGCCTTCACCCCGGCCGTCATCAGGGTGAAGGCGGGTGCGACGGTCACCTGGACCAACCTGGACCAGGACGCCCACACGGTGGCGATCAGCGGATCCCCGGTGTCCCCGCCGCTGCAGAACGCCGACACGTACTCGCGCACGTTCGACCAGCCGGGCACCTACTCGTACCTCTGCACGCTCCACCCCACCATGCGCGGGATGGTCGTGGTCACCGCCGAATAGGAGTGAGATCGATGACGCACGAGATCGACCGCCGCGGCTTCCTCAGGTGCATGGCATGGGCCGGCACCGGCGCGGTCTGGACGGTGAGCGGCGGCCTGCTCAGCGGCTGCTCGCTGGGAGCGCCCGCAGCGAACAAACCCGCGGCCCCGCGCACCAGTGACCTGTCCTTCGTCCAGATCAGCGACAGCCACATCGGATTCAAGGGCGCGGCCAACCAGGACGTCACAGGGACGTTCGGACTGGCCATCGACCAGATCAACGCGCTGGGCGCGCGACCCGCGTTCGTCATGCATACCGGCGATCTCACTCACACGTCGACGCCCGAGCAGTTCGACACGGTGAAGCAGATGCTGGGCACCATTCACGCCGGAGGCGTGTTCCAGGTGCCGGGCGAGCACGACGCGGCGACAGGCGACGACAGGGCCTACCTCGGCGTCTTCGGCAAGGGGGCCGTGGGCAACGGCTACTTCAGCTTCGAGCAGCACGGGGTGCACTTCCTGGCCCTGGTCAACGCCGTCGGGACGCTGGGCATGGGCCACCTGGGCAAGGATCAGCTGGACTGGATCCAGAAGGATCTCGCCGGCCTGTCGAGCGACACGCCGATCGTGGTGTTCGCGCACATCCCGCTCTACGCGATGTACCCGACATGGGGCTGGTCGACCGACGACGCGGTGCAGGCGCTGTCGATGATGAAGCGCTTCGGGGCGGTCACCGCCCTGAACGGCCACGTGCACCAGGTGATGAGCAAGGTGGAGGGCAACGTGACGTTCCACACCGCCACCTCGACGGCGTACCCCCAGCCGAAGCCGGGCGAGGCGGCCAACCCCGGCCCCGTAACGGTACCCGCGCCCCAGCTCCACCAGGTGCTGGGGGTCACGGAGGTGCGCTACGCGGCGAAGAAAAGCCAGGTGGCGGTGATCGACACCCCCCTCCGACCCTAGCCAGTCCCGATGGAGGCGGCGGGGAACCTCCCCCATCCCCGTCCGCCCTCCCTCACCCGCTTGGCAAGTCGCCCCCGCCGTGCGTTAATGGATGGTGAGGGATCAGGTGCCGCGGATGCGACATCGCAACTCTGCCGACGAGATCGTCATCAAGGTTCCAGGGCCCTTCGAGGGGGTCTCAGAGCTTGGCTTCAGCGCCCGCTGCCCCGCGCAGTCGCTGTTCAAGCCCCTGCGCGACGTGCCCCTCTGGATCGAGGGGCCGCCCGAGCCGATGCGCCGGCTCGCCGGCCGGCTGCGCATGCTGGCCAGCCTCGTACAGGCCGCCCACGGGTGGACGCCGCCCGTGGCGCTGACCGACGAGGTGGTGATCATGGCGTTCCAGGACCGCTCCGGCGACGACGGCCGCCTGCTCGATCCGCGCGGCGCCATCGACTACGTGATGAACCTGGTACGACCGGTGGTGTTCCCGTTCCTCCACGACTGCGCCGAGATCGCGCACCTTCGCCTGACCGACCGGATCGAGATGCGGGTCCGCCACGCCGACCGCGACGTGGCCGAGCTGGCGGTGCGCTGGGACCAGATCGTCCCCGCAAACGGCGAGGACCTCCTCTCGGCGTAGTTGAAAATGGGATCTGCCGATCGGCTGGAGCGCTTGGGCTGACCTCGAAACCTTCGTGCGTCTTCGTGCTCGTCGTGGCTTCGTGCTTCAGACCAATTCGGAATCAGCCGTCCAGTCCTACAGCCGCAGCCGCCCCGGCTCAGTCCTCCGGCTCGTACCCGAGGTTCGGGCGCAGCCAGCGCTCCACCTCGGGCACCGGCAGGCCCTTGCGCGCCGCGTAGTCCTCCACCTGGTCGCGGCCCACCTTGCCGACCGTGAAGTAGCGCGCCTCCGGATGGCCGAGGTAGATCCCCGCCACCGAGGCGGCCGGCATCATCGCGAAGTTCTCGGTCAGCCGGATGCCGTGTCGCTCGGCCTCCAGCAGCTCGAACAGCGTGCGCTTCTCGGTGTGGTCCGGGCAGGCCGGGTAGCCGAACGCCGGCCGGATGCCGCGGTAGCGCTCGGCGATGCGGTCCTCGTTGGACAGTCGCGGCCCCCGCTCGTACCACTCGCGGCGCACCACCTCGTGCAGCTGCTCGGCGAACGCCTCCGCCAGCCGGTCGGCCAGCGCCTTCGCCATGATCGCCCTGTAGTCGTCGTTCTCCGCCTCGAAGCGCGCGGCCAGGTCGTCGGCGCCCACGCCCGCCGTCACCGCGAACGCGCCGACGTGATCGCCCTCAGGCGCCACGAAGTCCGCGAGCGCCAGGTTCGGCCGGTCGTCGCCGTGGTCGACCTGCTGGCGCAGCGTGTGGAAGCGGACGCCCCCCTCCAGCAGCACGTCGTCGCCATCGGAGCGGGCCGGCCAGAATCCGTGGACCCCGCGCGGGCGCAGCAGCCGGTCGCGCTCGATCTCGTCCAGCAGCTCCTGCGCGTGCTCGTACAGCTCGCGCGCGGCCTGGCCCATCTGAGGGTGGTCCAGGATGGCCGGAAAGCGCCCGCGCAGCTCCCAGGCGTGGAAGAAGAACGTCCAGTCGATGTACCCGCGCAGCGTCGCCAGGGGCGGCTCGACCACCCGGAGCCCCGTGAACGAGGGAGCCGTCAGGTCGTCGAAGGTCGGGCGGAGCCGGTTCTCGCGCGCCGCGTCCAGCGGCAGCAGCACCCGCCTGCTCTTGCCCTCGTGCTGCTCGCGCAGCCGCTCCTGGAGCTCGCGATTGTCGCGGTCCACGCCGTCCCGGCGTGCCGGGTCCAGCAGGCTGGACACGACGCCGACGACCCGGGAGGCGTCGAGCACGTGCACCGTCGAGCCCGAGTACACCGGCGCGATGCGCACCGCGGTGTGCTGCTTCGATGTGGTCGCGCCGCCGATCAGCAGCGGCATCGTCATCCGCCGCCGCTCCATCTCCCTCGCCACCGTCACCATCTCGTCCAGCGACGGCGTGATCAGGCCCGACAGCCCGACCGCGTCGGCGCCCTGGTCCCTGGCGGCGTCCAGGATGCGGTCCGCCGGCACCATCACGCCGAGGTCGACCACCTCGTAGCTGTTGCACCCGAGCACCACGCCGACGATGTTCTTGCCGATGTCGTGCACGTCGCCCTTGACCGTCGCGAGCACCAGCCTGGCCCGCGCCCGGCCGGTCCCCGTCCGCTCCTTCTCCGCCTGCATGAACGGCTCCAGGTAGGCGACCGCGCGCTTCATCGCCCGCGCGCTCTTCACGACCTGGGGCAGGAACATCTTGCCGGCCCCGAACAGGTCGCCGACAACCTGCATGCCCGCCATCAGCGGCCCCTCGATCACGTCGAGCGGGCGGCCGAGCAGCTGGCGCGCCTCCTCGGCGTCCTCCTCGATGAAGTCGACGACGCCGTGCACCAGCGCGTACGTCAGCCGCTCCTCGACGCCGCCCTCACGCCAGGAGAGGTCCCGCTCACGCCTGGTGCCCTCACCGCTCACCGTGCGCGCGAACTCGACAAGGCGATCGGTCGCGTCCGGCCGGCGGTCGAAGATCACGTCCTCCACGAGCTCCAGCAGGTCGGGCGGGATGTCCTCGTAGACCGTGAGCTGACCGGCGTTGACGATGCCCATGTCGAGGCCCGCCCGAATCGCGTGGTAGAGGAACGCCGAGTGGATCGCCTCCCGCACGCGGTCGTTGCCGCGGAAGGCGAACGACAGGTTCGAGATGCCGCCGGACACCTTGGCCCCCGGGCAGCGCCGCTTGATCTCCCGGGTCGCCTCGATGAACGCCTTCGCGTACGCGGCGTGCTCCTCGATGCCGGTCGCGACCGCCAGAACGTTCGGATCGAAGACGATGTCCTCGGCCGGGAAGCCCACCCTCTCGGTCAGCAGCCGGTACGCCCGCTCGCAGATCTCGATCTTGCGCTGCGCGGTGTCGGCCTGGCCCTGCTCGTCGAACGCCATGACCACGACGCCCGCGCCCAGTGCGCGGACCCGGCGCGCATGCCGCAGGAACGGCTCCTCGCCCTCCTTGAGGCTGATCGAGTTGGCGACGCCCTTGCCCTGCAGGCACTCGAGGCCGGCCTCCACCACGGACCAGCGCGAGCTGTCGACCATGATCGGGAGCCGGGCGACCTCCGGCTCGGTGGCCAGCAGGTTCAGGAACCGGGTCATCGCCCGCTCGGAGTCGAGCAGGTCGGCGTCCATGTTGACGTCCAGCAGGTTGGCGCCGCCCCGGACCTGCTCCAGCGCGACCTCGAGGGCACCGGCGTAGTCCTCGGCCTCGATCAGCCTGCGGAATCGCGTGGAGCCGGTGACATTCGTCCGCTCCCCGATCATGACGAACGTCGTGTCGGGCCGGATCTCGAACGGCTCGAGGCCGCTGAAGCAGGTCCGGCGCGCGCGCTCCGGCAGCACACGCGGCGGCAGCCCCTCGGTCGCCGCCCTGAGCAGCGCCGTGTGCTCGGGACCGCTCCCGCAGCAGCTGCCGACCGCGTTGACCAGTCCCGACGTCGCGAACTCGCGCAGCACCGCCGTCATGGTCTCCGCCGGCTCGTCGTAGCCGCCGAAGGCGTTGGGCAGCCCGGCGTTGGGGTAGCA